>JAHWHF010000066.1 GCA_019323415.1 Candidatus Woesearchaeota archaeon
TAGTCAAGTAGCTTGCATATGGGATGGTTCTGAATGCAAAGAGGATCTCGGGCAGAAGTGTGCAACAAAATGTGGTTGTGTTACTCAAAATAATGAA
Organism: Candidatus Woesearchaeota archaeon; assembly: GCA_019323415.1. Taxonomy (GTDB): domain Archaea; phylum Nanobdellota; class Nanobdellia; order Woesearchaeales; family WJKV01; genus JAHWHF01. The sequence continues at coordinate 98 of JAHWHF010000066.1, forward strand.
GATGCCACTACATTTTTGGACAAGTCAACATGTGAATCTTATTTCACAGGAGGACAAACAGAGTCAGAGAATTGGGCTAATACTTTTTGTTCAAATGCGTTTGCGGGTTCTGTTTGCAGAGACCATAAAAAACTTTCAATATTAAAGGATTCAAACCCAAAAAAGCCCATAGTTGTATTTGACAAGGCTAAAGGTATTTGCAAGGCCTCTTGTTGCCCGCCAGATATCAAAAGCTCAGGCACACCGCCAACTGGTGCGCAAGTTTCATCTGTTAGAGGTACACCTGGAAGTTTCTATGGGCTTGTGTTTGCAATGGACTATGGTGCAGATGTAAAGGCAATCCAAGAAATCCAGGAAGGCACCATAATTGACTTTACAGCAATTCCGGGATTTGACTTAAGTCAGGAGGACGCCGCATTATATGCTGGAGTTTTTGAAGATTTTGATGCCGCATCTGGAGAATTGCTTGTTGAGCACATGAAAATACTTGAATTCCAAGACTGGGGGGATGGCTCTGGCAGTCTTGAAGCATATGGGGACGAAAAAGAAGGATTTAGCGTCACAGGACAGGGCGGCGCAACAGGTGTAACTGGATGTGCTACTGGAGATTGTACTGATCCAGATACAGAAGGTATAGCCGAACCTACTGGAGACGGAGGATACACCAGGGTTCCTGAATTCTCAAGCAGCTCAAGCATACTGATTGTGCTTGGAGTAATAACAGCAGTGATGGTGATGTTATATGTTAAGAAGAGAAAATAAACTAATAATTGGATTGGCAATTGCATTGTTTTTTTTATTTGGATGCAGCAGCAACGCAGTGCAGGTTGACGGCGCGTATAGGGCGCCATTGGAATTAACAACATACGTTGCAGTCCTGAACGGAGAAGAAAAGGTTGTATCTGTCTATCAGCATGTTGAGAATATAGACGGCGAAGATGTTCTTGTGCCAAATGATTACTTCACTTACAACGGCCAGAAGTCACAGCTGACTGTATATGAAGACATAGTTGAATATGAAGGCAAGTCATATGTAATGCCTAAAGGGACAAGAATTGTAACTGGTGTGGGCGATGAGATAGAAGTCAAAAAGCCAGTACATTTCATCTCAGCTGCAGGCGAACAGCACTTGGCATCATTCAACTAATTCTTTTTCTTTTTTTATTCACCATAAACAAACTTCTGCTTGACATAACTGCCGTAATAGCCGCATTTGCTGCACTTATACTTGTCACCAGATTTAGAAATATTCTCAGAACCGCATTCAGGGCATAGTATTTTTTTCATTTTGGCCTGTAATCTCGTTAATCAGCGCCTGGCGAAGTGATTCAACTCTCTTCAATGCTCTTGAAGCATCCTCATATCTTTGCTTTCTTACGCATGAGTCCATGTAATGCACAGCCATGTCGAATTTGTTCCATAGAATAGTCTCCTTGCTATTAAATTTATCGTCAATGTCTGACAGAACATATGTTTTCTTTTTCAAGAATTCTGAGCGCAGCTCTCTCAGCATCTTTGCTCTCGGGCTATTTCCACGCCAAGCATCGCCTGCCTCAGCTATAATTTTCAGGCCTTCATTTGCCTCACAGTTTGCCTTGAAAAACCTGCCATGATAATCATACAATGACATTTTCATGTGGCAAAGCTCTGCCCTGAAATATGCGCTGTCAATAGCATGCCTTTCATTGAAATATGCAGTCTCAAACAAAGAAATTGCCTGCTGCATATCTTTAATTGCAGTTTCCAGGTCTTTTCCTTTTGTGCTTACTGCCTTTAAAGCAAGCTCGTTCGACTTCTCGTATTTTTCTTCTGTATCCATTTTATTCCGCTCAAAAGTATGAATATTTAAAGTTATAGCCCTGCAACCAAGCTCAGCGCCTGGCTCCAGCCCAATGGCGAGTTCTCGTTATGCTCGCTTGAGTCTGCATAATACAGCTCAGGAAGCTCTTCATTTGCATTTGCAACCTGTCTTGTCTTTTCAATATAATAATTGTACTTGTACAAGTCTCCCATCTGCTTATAGATTATAGCAAGCCACGGAAAGCCCATTGTCCATTCAGCCTCGCCGTTCCTGTTGTAATATGCATCGCCAACATATCTTATGACTCCTCTGTGCTTGACAAGATATTTCTCAACATTCAATAAAATCAATCTTGCCTGCTCTTCTGTAACAACATTGTATGGATATATCAATGACAATAAAGCCAAATCA
>JAHWHF010000067.1 GCA_019323415.1 Candidatus Woesearchaeota archaeon
CCCGCTGTCCATTGTATTGCCAACACCGTCTTCAGCATTCCCCTCTACAAAAATAGATGCGCCCTCGAAGAACATTCCTAAATCGTTTCCTGCAACTCCTTCAATAATTATTTTTCCCTTTTTGAGCCCTATTCCGATATAGCGCTGCCCGTCAACATTTTTAATTTTAATTTCAGAATTTTCTGATTTGGCTTCAGATTTTATTTTTTCATTAAGCTCTCTCTGGCCAAGATCTTTAGCATCAATCATTTTAGTCATTTTCCTGCAGTATCCACTCCAAACACATCGCAAAGTTCTTTGCTAAGTCCAATTGCCCTTAATTTTTCACGGTTGCTGACAATGCTCTCAATTGCATTTACACCAAATGAGCCCATTAGCTCTTTTATCTCAAAAGTCCATGCATTAACAAGCCTTGTGATATTTTCTGCACCTTTTACAGGATCAATTTTTCTTGCAAGCTCAGACCTTTGTGTTGTGATCCCCCATGAACAGTTATTTGTATGGCAGCTCTGGCATAATGTGCATCCAAGAGCAATCAATGCAGATGATGCTATCTGTACAGCATTTGCACCAAGGCATATTGATTTTGCAACATCTGCGCTGCTTCTTATACCTCCGCTTGCAACAAGGCTGACCTTATTTCTTATTTTTTCTTTTCTCAGCAAGTCATCAACAACAGCAATTGCAATCTCAATAGGGATTCCTGTATTGTCGCGTATCATTTTTGGGGTTGCTCCTGTCCCTCCCCTGCACCCGTCAATTACAATAACATCCGCACCTGCCCTTACTATTCCTGAGGATATTGCAGCAATATTGTGGACAGCGGCAACTTTTACAAAAATCGGCTTTTTGTAATCAGTTGCTTCTTTTATTGCTTCAATAAGCTGTTTAAGGTCTTCTATTGAGTAAACATCATGGTGTGGTGCAGGGCTTAATGCATCGCGTCCCTCTGGAATAAATCTCAGTGCAGCGATTTCCTTGTTAACTTTGTATCCAGGCAGATGGCCGCCAACTCCTGCTTTTGCACCCTGCCCTATCTTTATTTCAACACCAATGCCTTTGTTAAGATAATCTGAAGTTACCCCAAACCTTCCTGATGCGCATTGGACAATTATATTGTTTGAATATTCAAATAATTCAGGATGCAGCCCTCCTTCCCCGCAGTTCATTATTGTGCCAAGATTTTTTGCAGCAATAGCAACAGATTTTTGGACATTAAGGTTAACGCTTCCAAAACTCATTGCACCAAAATATATTGGCGTTTCAAGCTTAATTGATGGGCTGAGCTCAACCTTGCTTATGTCTGCATTGGCATCCAGCTTATCAGGAACCCCTCCAAGAAATGTTTTCACTTCCATTGGCTCTCTAAGAGGGTCAATCGGAGGATTTGTGACCTGGCATGCATCAAACAAAAGATTGTCGAATATTCTTGTATTTGGCGAGCTTGATCCGCAGCTTGTTATGATTGAGCTTCCACTTCTGCTCTGCCTTATTATGTCTTTGACAGACTCTGCTTCTTTCTTAAAATTTGACGGGTTTTTTCTAACTGATATTGCATTTGTAGGGCAGCAGTAAACACACCTTAAGCAGTTGACACATTTTGTGTCCCTGCTCATGACTTTGTCTGTGAAATAAAGATTGTCAAATCCGCATTCGCTAACACAGCGCTTGCATTTTATACATTTTTCTTTATCAACATGTACTGTATAGTTACTTAACATTCAGCTCACCAACAACAGGAACGCCCGCTTCTGCAGTCCAAAGCCTGTCAAAGTTTGAGTGTGTTTTTTTGAGCGCAGCTTCTTCTGATGCAATCATAAAGAGATTCCCTTTTTCAGCAGCAACCATCGGCCTTAGCTTAATCCTATCATTTAGGCCGAACATACCATTCTTATGCCCCACTATTATGCTGAATGGCCCGTTTACAATTGCACCTGCATAAATTCTTCTTGTGATTTCTGTTTCTTTTTTTTCCAAGTCTGTTTTGGGAATATTCCAGAAAGGAGGAGCCATTATTCTTGAAATCATATTAAGCGACAGCTCATGCTTTCTTTTCAGAAGGTCGAGAATGTATACAAATACTTCTGTGTCAGTCTTTAGGCTGCACCTGTACCCAAAGCCTTCAAGGAATCTCTTGTTCGCGCCATATGAGCTGACTTCCCCGTTATGTACCACGCTTACATCCAATAGGTTAAACGGATGGGCACCAAACCAGCTTCCTGGTGTGTTTGTGGGAAACCTTCCATGCGCAATCCACATGTGGCCTTTGTATTTGTCAAGCTTATAGAATTGGGCAATCTCCTCAGGATAGCCGACTCCTTTGAAAACACCCATATTTTTTCCAGAACTCATGACAAAAGATCCTGGGACTGAATTTATTTTGTCAACGCAATGCACGACGTAGCTTTCTTCATCAATGTTTATTAGGCTTTTTTTATCAACTTTCAAAAAATATTTGTAGAGCATTGGTACATCAAACCTTTTCTCGCAAGGAATGTGTTTTTTGCTAATAATCCTGAACTGCTTTGAAATAAGCTCATTCCCTTTTTCTTTTGCATCATCATTGTTGTATATAACATGGAATGCGTATTCATCTTTATTCTCCGGATACAAGCCATAGACAGCAAAACCTGCCCCAAGCCCGTTGTTTCTCTCATTCATGACTTTCATAGAATTGACAATATCAGAGCTTCCAAAGCGCTTTCCTGACTTGTCAAGAATACCTGCAGTTGAGCATCCGGACTGGATTACCATTTTTACCTCTTTTTTAGTCTTAGACTCTTATTGCATATATAAATATTGTTTAGTGCGGCAAATTAAATAAAAAATAAAAAAGAAATCATACATTAATATATTTCTCAAAATCATCCTTGCTTTTTTCATTCAACTCTTTTTCTTTTGCCTCTATGAACTTGAAGAATGCATGCTCGCCGAACGCCTCTTTAAGCACATTGTCTTTTTTCAAAGCAGCAATTGCATCTTTCAGGCTTCCAGGAACTTCTTTTATTCCTTTCTTTTTCTTTTCCTCTTCATTAATCTCAAATATATTGTCTCCTGCTTCTGCTGGCGCTTTTAGCTTGTTCTTTATGCCGTCAAGCCCACATGCAAGCATTGCTGCAAAAGCAAGATATGGATTGCATGACGGGTCAGGAACTCTGAGCTCAATCCTTGTTGCATTTTCCTGTCCAGGGTAAAAATTTGGAACCCTGATCATTGCGCTCCTGTTTTTTCTTCCCCAGCATATGTATGTTGGAGCTTCAAAACCAGGAACAAGCCTTTTGTATGAATTCATTGTAGGATTTGTAATCGCAACAAGCGCAGGAGCATGTGCAAGTATTCCTGCAATATAATGCATTGCAACATCAGAAAGATTTCCTCTTTTTTCTTTTTCTGCATCAAAGAAAAGGTTTTTGCCTCCTGCAAATATTGACTGGTGGCAGTGCATTCCTGAGCCATTGACGCCTTCAAAAGGCTTTGGCATGAATGTTGCTGTAAGGTTGTGCTTTTTTGCAATATTTTTCACAACAATTTTGTATGTTACTGCCTGGTCTGCGACTTTTAATGCTGAGCCGAACCTGAAATCGATCTCATGCTGGCCAGGAGCAACCTCATGGTGGCCTTTTTCAAAATCAAGCTCCATTGACTGCATTGCAAGCGCAGCCTCGCTTCTTACATCTTCTGCAGAATCTATAGGCGAAAAGTCAAAATATC
>JAHWHF010000068.1 GCA_019323415.1 Candidatus Woesearchaeota archaeon
AAGAATCATCTGGATGCAGGCTGGAACACAGCCGGCTTCAGCCTCTTGTGCTAGCATTCTGTAGCCTGGCTTTAGTTTTGCTTTCATTTATTGCTTTAAGCTGTTTTGATATATAAACTTTGTTATTTTTGTCCTTCATAAGTGGTAAAACATAGAAAGATTTATAAATAACAAAGAATTTATTCTGTTTATGGGGTTGGAAAATATACTGTTTGAAGAAGATGTCCCTAAAACAGACAGGGAAATATACACGCTGTACCATAATGTGATTAATGTCCAGTATCTTAAGGATTTGAGGCAGCACGGGTTTTCTGATGTTGAAATTGAAAAAGAAAGGGCCAAACAAAATGAAGAAATTACTGTTGTCTCTCTTAATGACCTTCTAAATGACCCAAAATACCAGGGGTTCCTGGCAAGCACGCTTCATTTTGATGATCTCGCAGTAGGAAGGCTGGCTGCAGATTTTGCAGTAAAGCAGGCAAAAGAGTATATTGAATCCGCATATGTTTATGAGTATTTCCAGAAGTTTGTTGAAGGATACAACCTTCCGATGCAAAAGCCTTACATTGATGCTTGCGAAAAGATTATCGGGCTTGCAAGGCCTTATGTGCCTGAGAAATATCATTTTGTGCTTGAAGGCGATTATGAGAGGAATTTTGACAGGATTAAAAGAAAAGCGCCAAGGCTTATTGCAAAGAAAGAAAAGCCAAAAAAGAAGAAAACATTGCGCGACATCACTCTAAGCACAAGGCCGAAGGAAAGAAAAAAGCAATACCTGTATGTTGTTATGGCGCCGAAAGACCAGGTTCTTTGGGAAATGCTTGACCAGCTTAACATTCAGGAGAAAATAGAAAAGCATGACGAGAATGTGATGAACGGCAACATAACATTAGAGGAATATGATTTGCTTATTGACAGCCTTTACGAGCAGGAGGTTGTGCCTTATGAAAAGCATACAAGCGACCCGCAGTTCATAGGCTTCAAGCTCGGCAGGCAGCCTAACAGCGATAAAGAGATTGGCAGGCAGTATGCGATTTTTGCGCACAAGCTTGCTGAAGAGATTAGGCAGACAGGAGGCTTCAAAAGCGACCCCCTTCTGCAGCTTGTTGACGGCTATGCAAAAGCAGCAGACATAATGTTCAAGGATGCTGCATTGGCATTGGGATATTTTGCACAAAGCTACCTTGACCTTGATGACCTTGCAGTTATACAGAATGCAAAGATGCAAGGAAAAAAGGAAGAGGGTGAGGAGGAAAAAAATGAATAGGCAGCTAATAATGGAAATGAAGTATGACCAGCACAAAACTGCAAGAGAAATTGAGCAGGAAAATGCATGCAGAAAATTTCTGGAATCATATCTTAGCGATCTTAGAAAATTTTCAAAAGAACAAATGAAAAGAAATTAGAAAAGAAATTAAAAAATTTTATTCTTTGGATTCTTTGGCCTTTTCCTTTTTCTGTGGAACAGGCCTTTTTATCCTGATTGGTATCAAGCCGGCTTCAAGCTCTTTCTTGGCAATCTCAACAGGATTATACTTGATTTTCTCAAGCTCTTCCTTTGAAAGCTTTACCAAAAAAGGCGCGCCCATTGAAATCTGCAAAGCCCTTGCTCCAACAATCCTTGCCTTTTCAAACTTTGAAAACTCCTGTTTGGGTGTTTCTTCTGCTTTTGCCATGTTTAACCACCAATCTTGCTTCTCAGCTCAGACGCCTTTTCAACAGCAAGGTCAATAATCCTGCTTATCTCTTCTGATGAAAGCTGGACATCGCCGCCTTTCTGCAGTGAGCATATTGTGCCGTCTGGAAGCGTTGTTACAGTAAGCCTTGCTTCAATTGCGTCTTCCTCGTCTTCCTGGAGGTCAACAAGAAGCTGGCCCTCAACCTTGTTAATTGTAACTGCTATAGGGTCTGCGTTCAATGCAAGAGGCTTGTCTGTCTTCTCCCTCATAACCTTGCCGTTCTCGTCAACTTTAGGGTATACTGTGTTTTTCAGCGCAACAAGTGTTGCAAGCGCTGAAGCATCAATAAGGTTTCCGTCTGAGTTGATTGGAGCGATGTCTATTACAACCATCCACACCTTTTCTCCAGGCGTAATGCAAAGCGCCTTTACATCTATTGCCTTGCTCTCCCTTATTCCCCTGTCAACAACTCTTGCAAGCTCTATCGAGTCAATTCCTGGAGGTCCTGACTCATATTTAGGGTTTGACAATGGCAGAAGCTCTGCACCAACCATCATTGCGCCCTCATCAGGCGTGTCCGGGTAAGGTGTTCCCATTTCAAGCTTTACGCCAACCAAGACTTCAGTTTCGCCGAACTTTACCCTGCATGAGCCGTCAGCGTTTGGAGCTGCGTTAGGCTCAACAAGAATCTCCCTTAACTGGTCAAATGCCCTTCCGTCCTGCCTTTTTCCTTTTTTTACAAGTTCCTTAACATGCATTCCTGCGTGCGTTGTCATTTTTCTTCACCGTTCTCAAATTTTTCCTTAAGCGCTTTTTTCTGAACCTCGTAAAGCTCAGGAGCTTTCTTTTTTGCAAGCTCAATTGCCTGAAGAAGCTGCTCTTTTGAAGCCTTGCCGTCCATCTGCAGCAGTGTAACCTGCCCAGTCCTTGGCAGCAGTGCAAGAGGTATGTCTGCAACCTCTCCTTCAAATGCCTCTTCGTCATAGCTTAAGTCAAGCACTATCTGTCCGTCAATCACGCCTGTTGCAACTGCAACAACCATGTCTTTCATCCTTACTCCTGCGTCTGCAAGTGCAAGCGATGCTGCGCATATTCCTGCGCATCTTGAGCCTGCGTCTGTCTCAGGCAGGTCAATGAAAACATCAAGCACTGAGTTTGGATACTCTGAAAGGTCCAAAACAGGCTTTAATGCCTTTTCAGTTACCATGCTGATTTCCCTGCTTCTCCTGCTAGGGCCTGGCCTTACTCTCTCTCCTGTTGTTGAGAAAGGAAGCATATTGTAGTGGCATCTCAAAACCCCTGATTTAGGGTCTTTCAGGAACCTTGGGAAAAGGTCTCTTGGGCCGTAAACAGCTGCGTATGCTGCTGTCTTTCCCATCCTGAAAAAAGCTGAGCCTCTTGCCTTTTTGATGACTCCGACTTTTGCCTCTATAGGCCTTGTCTCGTCAAATGCTCTTCCGTCTAATCTTTCTTTGTACGCCATTTTGATCACTCGCTCTCTGCGCTGTCCGCGCTGTTTTCGCTGTTCACGCTGCTTCTGCCGACAGTTCCTGTTGCCCCGTTCTCTTTCAGGAATTTCTCAACCTCTTCTGTCAGGCCGCTTTTGTGAGATTTTTTCTCAACAAGCCTTATTGTCTCAACTGCAAGAAGCTCGTTCTCAGGCTCGCCTTTTATCCATACAAGCCCGTTCTGGCCGACAATTATCTCGCAGCCAGTTGCATCCTTTATCATTGACACCATTGAGCCTTTTCTTCCAATCAGCCTTGGAACCTTGCATGAGGAAACCTGAATTATCCTTCCGCCAATAAGCTTCTTCAGCCTTGGGCCCTTCATTGAAATGTCAATAAGGTTCTGGCTTGTCACGTTTGTGACTTCTGCGATTATGTAATCGCCTATGCCGTATATCCTGCTCAGGTCTGCTCCCCTTTCAATATACCTTGATGATGCATCTTTCATTGAAAGCATTGCTGAATATGCTGTGTTTGTGTCAACACGCCATCCAGAATACGATATGTCATCAACCCTGCATATTATCTGGTCTCCCCTTTTCGGCAGGTATGTGCCTGCAAGCGGAATGACCTTTATTGCCCTTCCGTCAACATTCACAAGGCCGAGCCTTATTGAAATAACTTTGTCGTTTTCCCTAAATGCATTGTCTCCCGGCAGATAGTCCATGCCTTGCGCAAGAACCTCCCCTGGTGCGACAATTGCTTTGTCTTCTACTACTAATCCCATTTTTATTCACCGTTCCTTTATATCAACGCTGCCTTTTGTTATGTTGTTCAGCTCAGAAGTAAGCTCTTCAAGCGCTCCAGGAGATACAGTCAGCTCAGCTGACCATGAACCGTCATTAAGCCAGTCCTCTGCTGTAACCTCAGAAAGCCTTCTAACTATGCCCTGAACTTTTCCTGCAAATTGTGCAGGAACCCTGACAGCTAGTTGTTTCTTTTCAAATGAAATAGGCAGTACAGTCCTTAGCTGCCTGACTATGTGGTCAAGCTGCTGTTCTGCTGTCTTAAATTCATCGATCTTGATTTTTGCCTCCTGCATTGCAAGCTTTACTCTTTCAGGAGGATGGGGAAGCTTTGTCTTTGGGTCAATCGCCTCCCTTGAAATTATTCCTATAATCCTCTGTTTTTTTCTCTCTCTTTCCTTATCTCTTATCTCAGAAGTAATCTGTATTTCGCCTTCGTCAAGTATGACTTTTGCAATCTGAAGGACATCGTTTGTGCCGAAGATTGTCTTCATGTGTATTTCAGAAGCCTGCTCACCTTTGTTTGCATCAGCCCATATGTGCTCGCTTCTCAGTATATCCTTTATGTCAACATCCTGGCCTTCCTTGTACCTGATCGCAGGGTCAACCTCAATAACAATCTCAAAATTCTCCCCACCTTTTTTCAGCTTTGCCTTGTTAAACTCGACTTTCTGCGCATCCAAAAGCATGTTTCCTTTCATTTTACTTCACTCTTTTCAGCTGGTCTGCCTCAATTTTCTTAAAGACCTTCTCCTCGTTTTTTATGTAACCTGCCTCAATCCTGTCGATGCTGAATTCTTTACCAAGGAATTTCTTGAGGCCGTTTATAGCAAGCTTCAAAGCCTGGTCAATTGTAATGTCAGGCCCGTATTCCCTTCTAAGTACATCATCAATCTCGAGCTCGCCCTCTCCAATGACTGTTGCCTTGTACTGGAAATAAATTCCTGAAGGCTCTGTCACGTAAAGTACAGGGCCGTTGTCCTTGTCAACACCAACAAGCATCAATGACACGCCGAACGGCCTTAGGCCGCCTGACTGTGTTGTAAGCTGCTTTAGGTTTGAAATGTCTTTGATTAATGTAAGAACATCAATCGGG
>JAHWHF010000069.1 GCA_019323415.1 Candidatus Woesearchaeota archaeon
CCCGCGCGGACTTTCTTGTTTCCAATTTGAACCGCGGTCCTCGGATTTCTTTGCTTTGGGCTCCAAAGTCCGAGATGATTGGCCAACTACACTACGGGGCTATAGTTTAATAGAAACCTAGTTTGTTTATAAACTTTATTCAAACAATTTGAGCATATCTTCTTCAATAAAATGAAGTTTGCCTGGTATGATTAAAGAATGCAATGGCGCTCCAAAATCCTCTTTGAGCAATTGTTCAGCATTTCCATACTTTATTTTTTGACCAGTTGAGCCTATTCGTGCAACCCCTATGCATTTTGTGTCTTTTGTAAAGACTTTCTCATTCCGCTTTTCTTCAATATCAAGCAGGATCTTAATACCTTCATTGACAGTCATATACCTGTTTTCTTTGACATCAATGAATAAAAGCACTAATGTGTGCAGGCTTAATGCTTTGTTTGCCTTAATGCCCTCATATGCACTTTCAGGGCTCCAGCCTTTCTCAGCGAAAACGAGTGAAACAGCCTTGCCAAAATTGTAAAGCTGCAACCCTGTTGAGCCAACTGCATTGATGATAGAAGTTCCATGTATGACATTATCTTTTATTTTTTCATTTACAGCTCTTAGATACAAGTCAGTATGTGTGGTTGCTCCAAATATATCTCCAATAACAAGAAATGCAACATTCTTTGTTTTGGCTTTTTCAAGAATTTCTTCTGCTCTGCTTTCAACAATTTCCCTGTCAGCCAAAATAATGTCTTTGCCATAGAACTTTTCAAGGTCTTTAACAGAACAGTTTAGTTTTGAAGTGTAATTTTCTAAATAGACAAAATCTGCCTGTTTTACAGCCTCAAGGCCTTTGACTGTAATGTCTTTCTCATTATCAAGCCCAATGCCAATTAATGTTAACATCTTTGCTAAAATTTAAGAAGACTTTAAAAAACTTTCTTAGCCAAGGCTTTTTCTTATTATTGCAGCTTCAACTATTTCTTTTCTTAGGTCATGCTCATACATATGCTTGTGGCTTTTCCACATCTGAAACACATTTGAGACAAAGTTTCTATGCTCAAAATGCTCAACTGTTTTTGGACCAAATTCTTTGCCTGCAAAAAGCTCAAGGAACTCAATATCTTTAAGCACCTCATCCCATCCTTTCCTGTTTTTTGCAAGGAGTTTCAGGTTTTCCCTGTTTAGGTAGTAGCCTGCTTCTATTAAGTCCTTTTTCAAAGTAGGATATCCTTGTTCAAGCTCGTCGAGAAGTCCTTTTTTCTCAACAGCATCAAGGCCCCTTCCTGTTCCAATCAGTTCAGGAGGGACACCTAAAGAGTAAAAGCATGCTGTGAAATTTATTGCCCTTGGCAAAGTCTTTTTGCTTCCTGATATTTTCCTGCCGTAATTAAAGAATCCTGAATGAAGTATCCTTTCCCTGTGTGAGGGTATGAAATGGGCAATACCAAGAATGTCAGGAACAAGTTTTACAAGTGTTTTTTGATAAATTGCTGCAAACATATCTGAAGAGTCTATCAAATTTTTAGTGAGCTCTTCATTGATCTCTTTTGGCTTATTTTTTGGAAGTTCTTTGTTAAGCTTATTTATTGCACTTATTGCTTTGTTTTGAGGATAATCATACCTAAATGCAGATTGTACTGTTACAGTATTAACTCCCGGATGTTGTTCTATGAATTTTTCTATGCTTCTGGGGTTTAATCCTCCCCTGAATGGCAAAGAGCCGACACCAACAATAGGATATAGTTTAATTCCTTTTTCTTTTTCAAGCTTGTAATATTCAGATAATGCAATTCTTGCAGCAAGTGTAGCAGGAACTAGTCCTGCATTTAAAGCAGGGTCGCTTCTTGCTATAAATGGCCTAAGGTATGGAACATCCTTATTGAAGTTTTCTTTATATTTTTTGATATATTCTTCTAATATTTTCCTTGAATCAATAAGTCGCTTATATTCTTCCATTAAGGGGATCACTTGAAGCTCTTCAGGTGCAGCTTTCTGCGACATGCTGCTTTTAGCACCCATTATTTTCTTGTATTCTGACTGGATGAACAATATCTGATCCGCACTTTCTGTTTGAGGCAATATGACTTCAAATAATGGGGGAGAATTAAGCTTAAGGTTTACAGCAGAATCATTTGCAGTTATAATATCCATATATGCTCTTACAAGCCTAAACCCAGTTTCAACCCATACATTGGGTATCCTGAATGTCAAGAACTTGTGTTTTCCAAGCTGTTTTTGCTTGAAATACTTGAAATATGTGTTGAAAAGCCTGTCAATAACAGCTTCATCGCAGAACTTACCTTCCCAGTCCCACATGTATTCATCGCAGTTAAGCTCTTTGAATGACCTATAGCACTCTTCTTCCTCCTGTATGGATGAAACAAACTCAGAATTATTCCAATAGGGCTTTGAAGCATTATCAGGGTGCTGTGTTGCCATTGTTGCAGGAATCTTCCTGCCATTACCATCTTTTTTCATGTTTAGCAAAATTAATTGAATCTGGTATTTAAATGTTTTATCCTATCTGATATCTTATTCAAAAGTAAAAAAGAAATCACCTCTTTTTCCCCTGCAAAAAAAACAACTCCCCGCCCGGAAACCGGGCGAGGAACAGAAATGCCTTCTATTTTAACCTAATATGGGGGTATTGGGTAGAAATATGGTGAAGGCAAGAATGTGCTTACACCAGCTCTATACCCAGCTCTTTGCTTACGAACTTAGCCTGGCTGCTTGGATTTCTGTGGTCGATTTTTCCAAGTATCCATGGGCTCTGTACGCCTGTGATGATTGTCATCACAGTCAGCTTTCCTTTCATGTTTTCGCTAACTCTTGCTCCCCAGATAACGTTAGCGTCTGGGTCTAGGCTTTCTGTGACCATGTCGCCTATCTTGGTGATTTCTTCCAATGTTAGGTCTGGTCCTCCGTGTATGTGTATTAAAGCGCCGTCAGCACCTTCATAGCTTATGTCCAACAATGGGTTTGACAATGCTCCTTTGCAAGCTTCTTCAACCCTGTTGTTTGTGTCTGAGCTTCCCACGCCAATTGCAGCTACGCCGCCGTTTGTCATGATTGCCTTGACATCTGCATAGTCTAGGTTAACTAGTGAAGGTATTGCAATTGTCTCTACAATTCCTTTAATCATTGTTGAGATTAGCTCGTTTGCAACTGCGAATGCCTGCTGTACTGGCAGGTTTCCTGCAATGCTGACCAGCCTGTTGTTGTCTATGACAATGACTGTGTCTGAGTTCTCCCTCAGCTGTGTTAGGCCAAATTCTGCCTTGTCAATCCTTGCTCTTTCAATGTCAAATGGCATTGTAACTGTACCGATGACAATTGCTCCAAGGTTTCTTACAACCTGTGCAACAACTGGTGCAACTCCTGTACCTGTTCCACCACCCATGCCTGCACAGATGAATACCATGTCAGCGTCCTTTAGTGATTCTTTTAGCTCTGACAAGCTCTCTTTTGCAGCTTCAGCACCTTTCTCGGGGTGTCCGCCGCATCCAAGGCCTCGTGTAACCTCTCTTCCAAGAAGTATCTTTCTGTCAGCCTCTGTTACGTTCAAATGCTGCATATCTGTGTTTACAGCTATAATTTCTGCTCCTTTTATGCCCTTTTTATAGAGCCAATTTACCATGTTGTTTCCAGCACCGCCGCATCCTATTACCTTGATGTTGGCTTGCCGTGGCATTTCTGCACTAATGTTATCTTCTACTTGGTCCAATGCGTTTTCCACAATGAAGTCCATTTTTTTGCCTCCCCCTACTCGATCAGGTTTTGTTTTTTTGTTTTTAATTGTCTTGAATGAAATTAACTACTGCAAGACCATAAACTTTAAATATGTGGTAACCCTATCTACCACTAGAACTCAGATTTGATGTGTCGCCAAACACCTCAAGTCATAAATCGCCAATAAACAAGTTCGCCAAAACTTGTTTTAATATATTTCTTGAATAGATTTCTTATATATAAACATTCTTTGCCTTAAATATATATTTTCCAGAATATTTTCCATAGTTGCTAAAAGATTTTAAGCAAAGCCAAAAAAGAAAGATTTTTGATGCTTTTCTATTGTCGATTATCAAGATTTTTTTGCGTTTTTAGAAAAATTAGGCTACTTCCTTCCGCGCGCTTTTTGTGTCCTGTAAATCTGCTCTACAAATGAAAGTTCAGAGCAGTCTTCAGGCCCTTTATCATCCCTAAGCCTTACAACCCTTGGAAACCTCAGCGCAAAGCCTGAAGAATATTTCGGGGATTTCTGAATTTCTTCATATATTACTTCGATAACGACTTTTGGCTTGATTCTGACAACCCTGCCGTGCTGCTCTTCAATAAGCGGCTTAAGCATTTTTGTCATATCATCAAAAGAAAGCCCTTGTTCTGACTTTTCCTTAAATCCTGTCCCAACTTTGCCTATAGTCAGGAATTCATTATTTTCATCAATGCATGCAAGGTCAAATGAGCTCAACCATCCAGATCTTTTTCCTGTGCCCCATTCAGCTCCAACAATGACAAGGTCAAGAGACTCAAGTACAGGCTTAAACTTAACCATGTGGCCGACTCTTGCACCCGGCTTGTATGGTGATTCAATATTCTTGAACATAACGCCTTCATTTCCAGCTGCAAGGCTTTCTTTGTAGAACTTCTCTGCTTTTTTCTCATCATCTGTAATAATCTGCTCAACAAGAACAATTTTGTGCTTTACTTCATGGATTATTTTTTTCAGCAGCTCTCTTCTTTCTTTAAACTGCTTTCCAATCCAGCTTTCTCCATTATAAAATAAGATGTCAAAAACATCAAGCTCAACAGGAAGCTCTTTCTGCATTTTTTCAATGCCGTGCTTTCTTTTTATTCTCTGTGATATCTGCTGGAATGCCCTGTATTTTTTTGTATTAGGGTCATAGCCTACTGCCTCTGTATCAAGAAGGCATGATTTGCATTTTACATTTTTTTTCACATATTCAACAACTTCAGGAAATTGTTTTGTAACATTCTCAAGCCGTCTTGTGAACAATTCAACTTTGTCGCCATCCTTGTGGCACTGTATCCTAAATCCATCCAGCTTGTATTCAACAGCAAATGGCTTTCCAACCCTTTCAATTGCTTTGGCCATTTCCTCTTCTTTAACAGCCAGCATGACTTTGATAGGCCTGCCAATTGCAATTTCAGTGCTGACAAGCCCGGATTCACCTTTTTCCATAGCAATTAAAGCAACTTTTGAAAAGTCATTGAGAACATCATATGCATGCTGCACAGCTGCAACCTGTTTTTTATATTCTTCTCTTCCAGACTCTTTTGATTTTGTGTCCAGTTCATGGCCGCATTCAAGGCATTTTTCAATTTTTGGCATGGATGCTTTACATTTCGGGCATTTGAAAAAAATGCCTTTTGGATGCTCAAAATAAGCCCAAACAATAGCA
>JAHWHF010000070.1 GCA_019323415.1 Candidatus Woesearchaeota archaeon
ATCCTGAACTTGATTTCCCCATTTTTCATATCCTTGTGTATAATTTTCATATTCTTCAGTACTTTGGCTTTGTTTATATATTTTGCCTAATAAGAAAACCAAAACATATAAAAACCACAGACATTTAATAGAGGGAAAAGGCTGATACAGGTGATTATATGAAAAAAAGAGCTCAGGCAAGCGGCGCAGGCGCAGCAACACTTGTTGCTATCATAGCAGGATTGATTGTTCTGTACATTTTATTTGTACCTCCGGAGACAAGGGAGAAAATACTTGAAGGCGATTATGGCGACAGCCTTGAGGAAGAGGAGGAAGCGGCTGAAAACATCACAAGGCTGATTGTACTTGAGCATCCAGGGGCATTGACAGAGGTTGAAGACCTGAAAATTAAGGACTCTCTTCCCTCAGTATATCTTGCTTCTGTATACGAGACTCAGGCAGTCGACACCAAAAATACTGTTTATGTAAGGAACAGCCTTTTTAATGAGCAGCTTGACACTTTTGATTTTGAGCTTGACTCAGAAAATACAAAAAACGCGATTCTTTCATTCAACGTAAAGAAAGCAGAGGGAAGGCTTGTAATAAAGCTCAACGGAAATGTAATCTTCAATTCTGAGATAACACAGCCAAGCATAGAGCCAATTCCTTTGCCAGCCAAATACCTTGAGGACTTTAACACACTTGAGTTCAGGGTATCAGGCTCATTTTTCGGCGCAAACGAATACATGCTTGATAAAGCCAAGGTAACAGCAGATATCAAGGATGTGGGCGCACAGTCTGCAGTCACAACATTCCTTGTTACAACAGATGAGCTTCTTAACATGGACAAGGTTACTCTTACTTATTACCCTGACTGCAGCCCAGGCGAGGTAAACCCGCTTGACATAACACTGAACGGCAGATTGCTTGTATCAAGCATACCTGACTGCGGCTCGCTGCACAAGAAAGAGTTTTTGCCTGACAGGCTTGTAACAGGAGAGAATGAGCTTGTTTTCAAGACAACAAAGGGCTCATACCTTATGAGAGACCTTTCAGTAACAAAATATCTTGAAGAGCCCAGCTACCCGAGCTATTATTTTGAGCTTGACAAAGAGCAGCTGAAAGAGATTAACAAGACAAGCCTGAACATGAGCTTTAAATTCCTTACAGCCGACTTCAAGAATTTGGAGGTTTCTGTCAATGGCGCCACAGTATTTATTGACACCAAAGAGAAAGTGTACAGTGAAGAAATCTCAAGCTTGGTAAGAAAAGGCACAAATGCAATCAAGATTACACCAAAATCTTCAGGCATTGACATTTTGGACTTTAAAGTTGCGATTGTTGAAGAAGATTAAATTGGTTAATCTCAAAAAAAGAGGAACATTATGGTTGTAGGGCTTAATGAAGGACTTCTAACACCTTTAGGTCAGATTTTTCCAGTCGAAGGCGCATGGGGCTCTCTTATCGGCATTCTTGTAGGCATACGTGTAATGCTTTATGCATTGGGCGCAAAGACAGACCATGAAAACCCTTTAAGGGAGCTTGGCTCATGGGTTCTTTATTTTTTTGTCCTGTTTTATTTTGGCCCGTATGTTCTTGCTGCAATACTCGCCCTTCATTTTGCAAAAAAAATGGGCTATCTTAAGCTCGAGTTCCTTGAAAAGCTTCTGCCTGAAGAGGAATCTGCTTCAGGAGACACATATATATTCATTTTTTCAGCTTTGTTTGCATGGCTTTATTCATCAGGCACATTAGGCGTATTGGATTCAGTCCTGCCGCTTAATTTCCTTGGAAACATTTGGGGCTGGATAATTGTACTTCTGGTTATGCTTTTCTTTGTAAGGCCAAAAGCAGACACTTCATCAGCAAAACAGGCGCTTATTAGTGTCGGCATAAGTTTGGCAGTTGTTCTACTTGCACTTGGGCCTGATGCTTTGCATGTGCTTTTGCTTTTCCTTCTTGTAAAGCCTTTCCTCTTTAAATTCAAGCTGACAAAAAAAGCAGTTGAAATACCTGGAAAAATAAGGCAGACAGCTGAAGCAAGCGCAGCAGCGCCTGAAGCCATAGCTGCAAAAAGGCTTCATGCTGAAGAAGAAGGTCTCGAGGAGGGAGTGCTAAACAAAGTAAAGGATGCTTTGGGAAAATATGCACATAATGTTTCAGAAGATGAAAAGCACGAGCTTGACGAATTGAGGGAGTCAATTGACAAAAGGCTTGGCGCTGTTGCAGGCGCTGTTGAAAACCTGAGCGCAAAACAGCAGGTACAGCACGATGTTGAGGTAAAGGAGCTTGAGGATAAATATGAGGGAATGAAGGATTCAGTCCCTTCAACATGGAAATTCATACTTGCGCTTACAGTTGCAGTTATCAACGACATTCTTGACTTAATGGGCATAGGCGAGATCCCTGTTGTAGGAACAATTCTTGACATACTCACTGCATTATTTGTACTTCCTGTTGTTATTCCTGTAATAAATTCAGCAAAGCAGGGCAAAGGAATGGGTGCATTGGTAAGCTTGATATTTCCTGCAGGAGAACTGGCAGGAATAGGTCCTCTTGCAGTTATAGACATATTTCCTTTATGGACAATAGGGATTATTGCATTATGGCTTTTCACTAAATTTGGAAGCACTGCAAAAGAGATAAAGCAGACAAAAAAAGAGCTTCAGGCACTCAACTCTGAAAGCACAAGGCCTGCATTTGCATTGCCAGGATATACAAAAAAACTTGTGCTTGCATTTGTTGCAATAATTATAGTTTTGTTTTTTGTCCTGCCGCAGTTCAATATAATGCCTGGTGTTGCACAGGCAACTGAAAATGCTGTAACATATTTTGCTTCAGGCCAGGCGGCAATAGGCGCACAGCAGCTTGGCCAGAAATCTGCAGACTTCTTAAAAAATGCAATAACAGCCCCTACAAAATGGTGGAAAAAGCAGATAGCAGTTGCGACAGGAGATTATTATACTGGCCAGGTTGATGCAAGCTCTAACAGGAAGCTTGGAGTCTTTCTTGAAAACCTAAGGCCAAGCGAGAAAAATTTTGTAAAAGACAA
>JAHWHF010000071.1 GCA_019323415.1 Candidatus Woesearchaeota archaeon
CAATCTTTCTTCCAAGCCTTTTTCCGTATTTTACGATTGAGCTCAGCCTTGCTATGTGCGAGCTGAAAGTTGACACAAGTATCGCCCTGTTCTCAGAGTTTGTACCTATAAGGACATCCTTTAGCATTGCCTTTGCAACAGACTCGCTTGGTGTCTTCATCTCCTTGTCGGCGTAAAGTGAATCAACAATAAGCACAAGCACATTTTCTATTTTCTTGAACCTTTCAGGGCTTGCTTTCATTCCAAGGACAGGGAACATGTCAAATTTGAAGTCATTTGCGTACATCACTGTCCCTTTTGGCGTATGTATTGCTATAATTGCTGTCTGCGGGATTGAGTGTGTGACATTGATAAGCTCAATTGTTATGTTTTTTGAAATCTGGTATTTTGCATTTACGCTGAGCTGCTTTATTGTGTTCTTTAGGCTGAAATTGTTGTCTTTTACTATTGCCTTAAGTATCTCAACTGTGAAAGGCGTGCCTATAATCGGGCAGTCATAATGGTTTGCAAGATAAGGTACAGCACCTATGTGGTCAAGGTGCGCATGAGTAAGAACTATTGCCTTTACCTTGTCTTTCCAGTCTTTGATTGAAGAATCATCAGGTATTGCGCCTTTCTTGATAAGCAGCTCTTTGCTGTACTTTGTAGGCTCGTCCTCGCCAACAGTCTCTATGTAATTGTCAAGGTGAAGGCCCATGTCAAGAAGTATAACTTCGTCATCAACCCTTACAGCAGACATATTCCTGCCTATTTCGCTGTATCCTGATACTGTGCAAATTTCTATTTCTGTCATTTGTTTAGAGCCTCCGGGGAGAATTGCACTCCCGACCTACTGCTTACGAAGCAGTCGCACCAGCTGCTGTGCTACGGAGGCATAATTATAGCTTTTCAAGCAGCTCTTTTTTGGTGTTTGCTCTCTGGCAGTTCTGGCATACTAAGTGCCTTTTGCCTTTCTCATCTTTAACATAAGTGCCCAACGGCTTGTTAAGGAAGGTTTCATTGACCTTTTCCTTGCAAATCTCGCATTTCATGACTGGCTAGAGAAACAAAGCTTATTTAAACATTTACATTTTTACTATATGAATGGCGCCTTTTTATGCGAATGCAGTGGCATACATGCAAAAGCTTGGTGTTCTTGATGTAATCATACCTTTGATATTTGCGTTTACAATTACTTTTGCGCTTCTCAACAAGCTTAATCTTTTTGGAAAGAACAATTCAAGGTACAGTGCAGTTATTGCTCTTGCAATGGGATTCTTTTTTGTATATTATGTTGATTTTGTTGATGTGCTTTTCTTCACATCTTATGTAACTTTGTTTATTATTGCTTCATTAGGCTATCTGCTTATTGTTAATTTTTTAGGTATTGAAAATGTAAAGACAAAATGGGTGCTTTATGTTGTATTTGCATTTTTTGTAATCCTAATTGGCTCAAGGTTTGTTGACTGGGAAATTGTCATGAAAGTTGTTTTGAATCCTGCAGTAATACTGTTTGCAGTAATGATTGGCTGCATATGGTTTGTCACTTATGCCAAAAAGGAAAAAAAGCCTGAAAAGCCAAAGCTTTCTAAGGAAGATAAGGAATTCTCTAAAAAATATCTCGAAGAACAAAGGCCTAAAAGAGATTATCCAAAAGGCGGAATTCTTTTACGAGAAAAAGAGCCACTCTAGGCCCTGTAAACATCAAATGCCTTTTCAAATTTGGGTTTATCATTTTCATACCTCTCTGCATCACAGTACAAAAGCCTGTGTGATGCAATTATTTTTCCATCATCATCAATATCATGCTCATAGCCTACAAGATGTGACGATACAAAGAACTGAACGCCATCAATTTTGGCTTTCCTATCTTTATGCGTGTGGCCTGCCAAAACTGCGCTGGGCTTGTCTTCTTTGATGAGTTGTTCTATTTCAGCACAAGGAACGTATTCGTTGTCAAGCTCTTTGCATTTCAAAGGAGTATGCGCAATAAGTATTTTCTTTTTGTGGCCTTCCCATGATTTTTTAATTCTGTCATAGTCTTCTTTGCCTTTCTTTGCTTTAAGATGAGGCATATCAGGTAATGTGGCGACTCTTGCTGCGCATTCTTCGCCATTAAGGTTTGTTGAGCCTTCATATCTTATGCCATTGATTGTTATGCCTTCCCTGTCAAGCCAATGTATAGGCTTATACCATTTTTCAGATTCAACTGGGTCATGGTTGCCTTTGACTCCCAGAAGCTTTGCGCCACTCTCTGCAATTTGCTCAAGCCTGCTGTTTGTGGCTTTTGCAATTGGCTGCATTTCTGCAACTGCTTTCTGGATTAGCGCTTTTTCAAATTCATCAGGATCGCCATATTTTTCCCTAAGCTCTTCATATACTGCAACAAACTGTTTTCTCTGCTCTTCATCTTCAACCTGGCCAAGAATCTGCGGCAGCTGCAAATACATCTGCTCTTCCCTGCTCAGGCCTTTCATGACTTTTTTCGCTACAGCAAAACCGTCCAAGAAATCTCCTGCCAAAATAACTGCATCCGGCTTTTCTTCAGAGCAGTAGCTGCGGACACTATCAAGCCTCTTAAGGTCATCCTCTCCTTGAACATGCAAGTCAGATAATTGTACTATTCTTGACCCCATATAGCTTATTAAGGAAGAACTAGTATATAAATCTTTCTCTTTTTCGTCACCAATAAGTGGTGAATTAAAGCTTTACTAATTCAGTTGTTTCAAGGGCTTTATCCATCAAATCCTGAATGTTGAGCTTTGCCTCTTCTGTTTCCATTGCCTCTTTTGCAGCCTTTGTCACAGGCCTTGAAGGCACAAAAGCGCAGCCAAGATTGCCTTCTGTTGAGGCATTATATGTATCTATTTTCTTTGCAATCCTTATTGTTTCAACCTTGTCATAGCACAATAAAGGCCTTAAAACCCTTATTTTGACTGTTGAATCAAGCAAAGCCATATTATCCAATGTCTGTGAAGCAACTTGGCCCATGCTCTCGCCTGTCAAAAGAAAGTCAAAGCCATCTCTTTGGGCGATTGCTTCAGCTATCCTGTACATCATCCTTTTGCAGAAAATGCACTGGTATCTTGTGTTGCATTTTGATGCATATTCTTTCTGCATTTCAAGTACTGGAACAATATATAGTTTTTCAACACCTATTTTTCTCAACAGTTTCATCACAATCCTGTTGCCCTTGTCGCCAACAGAGAAATGTACTCCCGCCACATCAACATGCTTTTTCTTCATTATGTAGCCTGCTACTGGGCTGTCCAAGCCTGTTGATATAAGCAAAAGCCCTTTCATAGTAATGCCATCACCTGCTTTTTAATTTCCTGCAGCTTTCCTTTCATTGGAATGCCTATAATCTTGACTTTATCCAGTTTTCCTGTTTCTTTCAGAAGCTTAAGAAAAAAACCCAGGTCAAAATCATGCAAGCTCACCAATTTGCTTGCCTTTAATTTGTCAACATCATCAATTATCATAACGTTATCAATGCCTTCAACAACATCCATTATAACAAAATCTTTGTACTTTAAGATATCCTCAACCCTGTCGCATTTTACAAACTTTTCTGAGCCAATTTCATCTGCAAGCTTCTTTGCCATCGAGTCATTTTCCAAGAATTCGTTTCCAAAAACAAGTATTTTCATTTCAGCTTTTCAAGAAGCTTGTCTATAAAACCAGATGCCATGTCAAGATTGGCAACAAGGTATTCCCTATCCCTTTTATTGAATGCATCAACCAGCTCCTGCCTCCTGTCGTTAACTTCAGCTAGCTTCTCTATGCCAAAGTTGAAATGCTTTGCAACATAATCTCCTTTTTTTATTTCGTCTTTAAACAAGAGCTTGAGCCTTGACTGCTCTTTTACAAGCTCGAGCTTTTCACCGTCATATTTGTAAACATAATACTCAACAACAGGCTCTTCGTCAACTTCTACAACCTGTGCAGGTATGACATTGCACCTGTTCAGCTCATTTATGTCGCATTTAACGCTCCTTGATTTTGTAAAGTCGCTGAGTAAAATGTCGTCAAGAAGCCAGTCCCTGAATTTCACAAAGCTATGAGACTTTTTTCCAGAGCCTATCCAATAATTTCTTACAGCCTGCTCTTCAAATGGCGGGCTCACATAAAGAAGCAAATAAGGGCATTGCCTATGAAAATATCCAAGCAATGTCTTAAGATCAAAGACCTGCCTCGTATTCTGCTCTAGAAAAGGCAAATCCAGCTTGTATTTTTCAAGCGAAGC
>JAHWHF010000072.1 GCA_019323415.1 Candidatus Woesearchaeota archaeon
AACTGCAGTTGTTAATGAGCTTTTCAAGGCAAGGGCACATCTTGACATTGATTTTTTTAGGTCAGTCACTTCAGGCAATTCAACATATTATCCTTTAGAGGATATTGAGAAAATCAGGCAGGCTTATCTTGCCAAGAATTATTCTTCAATTGAAGATGAAGGCGATGGCTCGCTTGTGTGATTAAATTATTCTAAATCATATTTTACTACATTTGGCTCTAGTTTTTCGTAAGTTGATTTCAATACTTCTGATTTTTTGAGTTGATTATTATTTGCTCCGTAAACAGGAGCAATTATCTTCTTCAAATCTTCATCTGTTGTAAACAGAACCCTTCCGTTTGGTATCATTGTAAAACAGTTCTCCCATTTTGGGAAAACGCCTTTGAAAACATCAAATACTTTGTCAGGATGATTTTTTAATTTTTCATGCAATTTTTTGATTAATGTGTCTGAAGCAATAAGTGCATACTGCATATGCTGGCCATACCTGCTTACATGGTCACATTCTTTACGCGTTACAGAATAAAGAAGCATAGATGCCTGTTCATTGTTTCCTTCTGCCAGGATATCCTGGGTTTCTTTTGGCACCCATTGTGTTTCTTCAACATATTCTGTTTTTTCCTCTTCTACTTTGGCTGTATAAGGCACTCTTACTCTTTTCTTAAAAAACCAAAATGACCTTTTTTCAACAGTTCTTTTTCTTCTAACTTGCCTTTTTGTTTTTTTTGTAATTGGCTTTTTTACTTCTATGCCTTTAGTCAAAGGCCTATATTTAACAATCTCGTGTATCGCAATATCTTCCAATTCAGCAAGTCCGTGTTTGCTCATTTCTGGTGCATTCAAATGGCCAGTCAATTTAGAACAATAACCGCACGGGTATGCAAAAAGTGCACTATCAAGATTCAACTCGCTTTTGAATCCTTTTGCTGTGACTAACTGGTAACCTGAACTGTTAGTAAATTCTCCTCTTCTATGCGCATTTTCAGGGTCTGCAGGGTTTGTATCTAGAAAAAATCCGCCTGTTTTTCTTGCTTCTTTGATTAGCTTTTCAAGACTTTGTTTCATCTAACACCTTGATTACTATTGAAATAACTTTACTCTTCCTCTTCTTCAGCTACTGGGCCGATCATCCTGCATCTTTTGCAGAGGTCTCTTTTGACAATCCTTCTTGCGCCGCAAAGCATGCATTTTCCTGCATCCATTTAGGCCACCTTTTTCATGTCTTTCCAGTTGCTGTCAAACAGGTTCCTGAAGTTGTTGACAAAGAATTCTGAGTCAACGACAACGCCAGCATCATAGTTCTGGTTAACTTCCTTGTCGTCAACAAGCATGAACATCATTTTCTTGCCGTCAACAATCATAAATCTTGAGTTCATCTTGCTGTTCTTTATTTCAGCAAAATCAACAAGCTCTTTTGCAGCCTTTTCTGATACTTCTGTCATTGGTGCTGCAATCCTTACTTTGATATCCTTTTTCTTAAGCTCTCTTAGAACGTGCTTGAATGCATCAGCCTTTCTTACAAGGCCATCTGCAGTTGTTGATATGACAACCTCTTTTTCTGCCTCTCTCAGCATGCCTGTCATGTGGTCGTACAGGTTATTCCTGCCCCTTACAGCAGCTGTAAGCTCTGTTGGGTCAACCTTGTCAACGCCCTGCTTGTGGAGAAGTGAAAGCTCGCCCATTGCTTCGCTTTTCTTGAGGTCCTCAATCTGTTTTGCCTCTTTTTGCGCGTCTTCCTGAACCTTTTTCTTGACCCTTTCAAGAACCTCTTCAGGTGGGACTGCGATATATTTGATTGGCTTGCCAATCTTCATTATGATAAAGCCCTTTTTCTCAAGGCTTTCGAGAACATCATACGCCCTTGATCTTGGGACATTAGAAACATCAGATAGCTCTCCTGCTGTTGCTACTCCTCTAGATAATAGTGCTGTCCATAGTTTTGCCTGATAACTGTTTAGTCCGAAGTGTTTTAGTTTGCCTAAAAACTGCTCGTTTACTATCATTTTTAATCGTCTCCAACACCCCAGCACCTCCTTAATAAGTACTTACAGCCTCTTTTGCCCAAATATACCATATAGAAGTAAGTTCTAGTATTTAAATGTTTCGTTTTTTCCACTACTCGCAAGTGGTGAAATTAAGCCCTAAGGACAGGAAATGCCTCTGCCTTTAAAAGCCCGTCTGAAATGCCCAAGCCAACATTGAAGAATGATTTGGACATTAATTTTGTAAAAGCCTCGAGCAGGCTTGGCTGCCTATTGTATGATATGAACCTGATTTCCTCAACTCCCAGCAATTCCTTGAGATATTCCTCAACAGTTTCCTTATTGCCAAGCTCATCTACAAGCCCAAGGTCATAAGCCTCCTGGCCAAGGTAAAACATGCCTGTTGCAAGGTTTTGGACATATTCATATGACATGTTCCTGTTCACTGCAACTTCTTGGACAAATGCGCTGTGGAGATAGTCTATTTTTGACTGCAATATTGCCCTTTCTTCATTGGTCAGGTCCTTGAAAGGCGTTCCTATATCCTTGTATTTCCCGCCAACAAGCCTCTCGTATGAAACATTATATCTCTCAAGAAAGCCTCCAAAGCTGAGGTATGAGCCTATTACTCCTATTGAGCCTGTGATTGCATATTTGTCTGTTATAATATAGTCAGATGCGCTTGCAACCCAGTATCCTCCTGAAGCTCCAAGCTCTTTGATGTATGCGACGCTTGGCTTTTCAAGCTCCTTGACTGCATCACTTATTTCCTGTGAAGCAACTATTGTGCCTCCTGGAGAATTGATGTTAATCATTACAGCATCTATATCATCGTCTTCATTAGCATCTTTGATTAAGCCGGCAATCTGCTCTGAATTTGGTGCAGGCTCTGCAAACAATGAGCCTGATGTTTCTGTTTCAATAGGCCCTGAAACATCAATTACAGCAACTCTTGCTGTGCTTTCGCTTGGCAGGCTGAGCCCGCTTGAATAATCAGATGTAAGCATAAGTGTTATCAGAAATGATATAATGACAAGGACTGCTGCAATCAGAATGCCAACTTTCAGATTTTGATTCATCATATCACCCCTCTTGGTTATTAGAAATATCCTTTATTTAAAAAGGTTTACATTCTATATACCCAGCCGTCTTTTCCCTTAAGTATTCGCTGGTAGGGGATATTGCCCTTTCTGAACTCTTCTCTTTGCCTTGCCAGCTCTTCACTGAAGCCAGGCGCAGGCTCCTGATTTTTCTTTTTTCCTTTACTTGGAACAGGCGGAAGAAAATACATATTAAGAAAAGCCCTTTCCATTTGCTGCAGTGGATTTAATGCCATATGCATTGTAGGGCGTAGCT
>JAHWHF010000073.1 GCA_019323415.1 Candidatus Woesearchaeota archaeon
AAAGACCCTCCTATACTATATGCACGAAAGATCATGGGCCAACCATAAATAATCATTCCCAGTCAACTTTCAGGAAATGCGCAGAACACGATATGCAAGGGTCATAGCTTCTTATCAGTTTTTCAATCTCAATTATAATCTGGTCCCTGTTCTTGTTGCTGCCTAACAAATGGGGAAGGAATGCCTTGATATCCAATTCAATATTCTTAAGGTTCTGTGCAGTTGGAGTGATTATGTTTGCTTTTGTCAAAAAGCCGTTCTTGTCAAAAGTATAGTCATGGAACAATATTCCACGAGGAGCTTCTGTTACTCCAATTCCCCTGCCTGCTTTTGGCTTGATTACTTTTGGATTTTCATTCTTAAGCTTAAGGCTGCTTAATATCTCAATGCACCTGTCAACAGCATGCACAAGCTCAACACCCTGCGCTGCATTGTTAAGGAAAGGCGAATAGCTTGGGACTTTCCAGTTAACAAGCTTTTTTGCATCTTTTGTTAATTTATCATAATTTAGGTTGATTCTTGGCAATGAGCCTACCATGTATTCCTTACCGTCTGCTGTTACAAACTTTGCTGTTGAGCCAAGCTTAATCCTTTCATCAAAATGAGTAAGATAATCAACAGTAGGCACGCATGCCTTTCCAACACATATTATTTTTCCAGAAAGATAGCCGTATTCCTTAGGCTGCAGCGCGAAATGCTGTGTCTCTCTTTCAAACTTAGGATAATTCAAAGAATTGAACATCTTGGCAGTCTCAATTACATCTTTCTTAGCTGCCTTTAATCTCTTTAACAATGATTTCAGCTCTTTTTCATCAGGCATTCTTGAAAATCCGCCTGGAATGCATGTGAAAGGATGTACTTCCCTTCCTCCAACTGCAATAATTATGTCGTTTCCAAGTGCTTTGAGCTGAAGTGCCTTTGCAACAACATTCTTGTACTTTGAAGCCATTGATATTACATCGCTGTATCCTTTATAGTCAGGCAGAGCAAGGAAATACAAGTGCATTACGTGGCTCTGAATAATGCCTCCAAGTATCAAAAGCTCCCTTAGCAATTGTGTCTGCTTTGAAGGCTCTACTCCAAATGCATCTTCAACTGCAAGTATTGATGTTATTGAATGAATAGGAGAGCAAACTCCGCAAATCCTTGAAGTAAGGATTGAAACTTCATCAAACTTTCTTCCTCTTACAATAGCCTCAAAAAATCTTGCACCTTCAACAACATTAAGGCTGACTTTCTTTACTTTTCCTTTGTCAATCCTTATTGTAAGATTGGCATGGCCCTCTATTTTTGTAAGGTGGTGAAGCTGAATTTTCTTGCTCATTTCTTTGCCTCCAGGTATTTTGCAAAAAATCTTGATGTGCCTGCATACATCCTGAAGAATCTTTTGATATCCTTCATTTTTATGCCCTGCTTTTTGAACAATTTAACTTCCATTGCAATGTTTGCGTCAGGCAGAGGGCCCCTGCATCCATGGCATACAATTCCTCTTGAAGGGCAGAGCGCATCACATCCTCCGAATGTTATTGGCCCCATGCATGGCTGTCCTTTCTGTAGAAGGCACTCATTTCCTTTTGCCCTGCATTCAAAGCATACAGGAGATGTTGGCTGGTGAGGCTTTTTTCCCTGAAGAATGTCTTTCAGGAACTGAACAGTCTCTCTTTGTATAGCCGGGCAGCCTCTTATGAAATAGTCAACCTTAACATGGTCTGCTATGCCTGTTGCTTTTATTGATCTTATAACAGCAGGATTGTCATACACCTGCTCTTCAACTTCCTTTAAGTCAAGGAAATTCTTGATAGCAGGTATTCCGCCGTATGTTGCGCATGTGCCGAATGCAATAACTATCTTGCTTTTCTTTCTTATGTCCTTTAACTTCTCTATTTCTTTTTTTGTTGTTACAGCACCTTCAACAAGAGTAACATCAAAAGGGCCCTTTTCATTAATCTCCTGGGCCATTGGAAAATTAAGAATGTCAAAATTTTGGATGATTTCAACAAGCTC
>JAHWHF010000005.1 GCA_019323415.1 Candidatus Woesearchaeota archaeon
AATGTTCTTGAAGTCCCTGAACTTTCTATTGATGTTATCGCGCCTGAAAAGGTTTCATATGAAGAAGAGTTCAATGTGATATTCAACATGTCAATTAATTCTGAATTTGAAAATATGACACTTAGTTTGTTTGACAACGGTGAAGAACTCAACAAATGGCAGGTTGATGAGCTTCGGATATTTGAGCTCAGGCTCTTGGGCATGAATTTGTTCAAAGGCCAGAACAATTTTGAGCTTAAGGCAGAATATTCTGACTTGTCTGGCAGGAAATATGAAAAAACATCGCAGTTTACAATAGAGCTTGAAAAGCTGAGTTTCTGGCAGTCATTAAAATACTTCTTTGCACACATGTTCGGCTGATATTTGGCTGATTTTTGATGATTTTGGCTAATCTTTATATAGCACTTCTTGATATTTGTGGCTGAGGGGGAAATGAAAATAGAAAAACTTGTACCAGACACTTCTGTTATAATCGAAGGGCTGGTTTCTGAGAAAATAGAGAAAAAGGAATTTGAGCCAGCCAGGGTAATTATACATGAAGCCATTATTGCTGAGCTTGAGCACCAGGCAAACTCAAACAAAGAGATTGGCTTTGTAGGCCTTTCTGAGCTGAAGAAATTAAGAAAGCTTTCAACTGAGCGAAATTTTGACATTGAATTTGCAGGCAAAAGGCCAGGAGCAAGCGAGATAAGGTATGCAAAGCTTGGCGAGATTGATACAATGATAAGGCAGCTTGCGTATGAGACAGGCTCTGTGCTTTATACTGCTGATAAAGTAATGGCAGAGGTTGCAGAGACAATTGGTGTTGATGTTATTTTTGAGCAGATACAGGCAAAGCCGAAAAAGCTTGAGTTTGAAAAATTCTTTGACGCAACAACAATGTCTGTCCATATAAGAGAGAACTGCTTGGTTGCTGTGAAAAAAGGAAAGCCAGGAGACTGGGAATTCAAGCATGTAACAAAAGACGCTCTTTCAAGGCAGGAAGTAAAGCAGATGGCAATTGAGATTGTTGAGAATGCAAACAGGCTCCAGCAGGGGTTTGTTGAAATAGACAAGCCAGGCTCAACAATAATTCAGATTGAAAATTACAGGATAGTCATAACAAGGCCTCCTTTCTCAGATGGATGGGAAATAACTATTGTAAGGCCTATCAAAAAGCTAAAGCTTGATGATTACAAGCTCTCAGAGAAACTGAGCGCGAGAATTTCAATGCAGGCAGAAGGAATACTTATTGCAGGAGCTCCTGGAATGGGAAAAAGCACTTTTGTAACTGCACTTGCTGAATATTATGCAAGCAAAGACAAGATTGTAAAGACAGTTGAAGCTCCAAGGGATTTGCAGCTTGGCGAATCAATAACACAATATGCAATATCTCACGGCAGCCCTGAGGAAGTCAGGGACATACTTCTTTTGTCAAGGCCTGATTACACTTTATTTGACGAGATGAGAAATACAGAGGACTTCAGGCTTTTTGCAGACATGAGGCTTGCAGGTGTTGGAATGGTCGGCATTGTACATGCAACAAACCCTATTGACGCCATCCAGAGGTTTATTGGAAGGATTGAGCTTGGAGTCATACCGCAGGTTATTGATACTGTTGTTTACATAAAAAACGGAAAAGTTGACAAAGTGTTTGAGCTTAAGATGGAAGTCAAAGTGCCGAGCGGAATGACAGAAGCAGACCTTGCAAGGCCTATTGTTACTGTAAGGGATTTTGAGACACAGAAGCTTGAGTATGAAGTTTATTCATATGGTGAGGAAACTGTTGTAATCCCTGTTGTTGACCTTAGCGATGACCCAAGCGTCAAGCTTATTGGCAGAGGTGTTGAAAGCGAGTTTGAAAAATATGCAGATACAGTCAAGGTTGAGATGAAGTCAAAAGACAGGTGCATTGTTTATGTTCCTGAAAGGGATATTGCAAAAATCATAGGCAAAAAAGGCCAGAAGATTGACAGGCTTGAGAAAAAGCTTGGCATGAAGATAAACATTGAGCCACTGGTGTCATTCAAGAAAACAATACATTTCAGCTATACAACAACTGACAAGAACATAAAGCTTGAGCTGAACAAGAAGTACAGGGGAAAGAACCTGAACATATACACTGACGATGAGTACCTGATGACTGCCCAAGTTGGAAATGATGCAGTCATAAGGATAAGGACAGACAACCAGATAGGCCAGGAGCTTGACAAGGCGCTGCGCATGGGCCAGGATGTAACAATTTGTGAGTAAGCTTTTTATAGTCTATACTTCTTTTTTTCAATTATGATTGATATCAACATTATTAGGGAAAAGCCTGAAGTTGTTGAAAAAGACCTTGAAAAAAGGGGCATGAATGACAAGATCAAGCTAGTAGGAGAAATAAGAAGAAAGGATGCTGAATGGAAAAACCTCAAGCTTGAGGTTGACGACCTTAGGCATTCAAGAAACTCCATTTCAAGGGACATTGCGCTTCTCAAGAAAAAAGGCGAAGACACAAAAGAGCTTATGCAAAAGGCTTCGCAGATACCAACACAGATACAGGAGAAAGAAGAGCTTAAGCTGAAGCTTGAAAAAGAAATTAAAGATACATTGATGTCATCTCCGAATATACTTGATACTTCTATTCCAGTCGGCGTTGGCGCTGACGATAACAAGCTTGTAAGAAAAATAGGCAAAAAGCCTGAGTTTGATTTTGAGCTGAAAAGCCATGTTGACATTATTGAACAGCTTGACCTTGCAGACATAACAAGGGCAGCAAAAATATCAGGGGCAAGGTTCTGGTTTTTGAAAAACGAGCTTGTGCTTCTTGAGATGGCTTTGAGAAAATATGCAGTTGACTTCATGTACAACAAAGGCTATACTTTGATGGAACCTCCTTTTATGATGTCAAGAAAGCCGTACGAGGGCGTTACAGACCTTGGCGATTTTGAGGATGTCATGTACAAGGTTGAGAATGAAGATTTGTATTTGATTGCAACATCTGAGCATCCTTTGACTGCAATGTTCATTAACGAGCTTCTTGAAGATGACATGCTGCCAATAAAAATGGCAGGCAATGCAACACAGTTCAGGAAAGAGGCAGGAAGCCACGGCAAGGATACAAAAGGCATTTTCAGGGGCCACCAGTTCAACAAGGTCGAGCAGGTAATATTATGCAAGCCTGAAGACTCTGCGAAATTCCATGAAGAATTATTGAAGAATGCTGAAGAATTTTTTGAGTCATTAGGCCTGCACTGCAGGACAATGCTCATGTGCACGGCAGAGATGGGCACAGTTGCTGCAAAAAAATATGACATCGAGGCATGGATGCCTGCGCAGAAAGCATACAGGGAAGTTGTGTCATGCTCAAACTGCACAGACTACCAGTCAAGAAGGCTGGCTATAAGGTCCAGGGGCAAGGATTCAAACAGGCATGTCCACACTTTGAACTCAACATGCGTTGCAACATCAAGGGCATTGGTTGCTATAATTGAAAATTACCAGCAGAAAGACGGCACAATAAGGGTTCCAAAAGCGCTTCTTCCATACATGAACGGCATCAAGGTTATTGGGAAGAAAGCTGAGGAAAAAGTTGTAAAGAAAAAAGCAAAGAAAAAGTAACTTTTATAAACTGTTTCTAAATAAGCAGTATCACGAGCCTGTAGCCTAGCCTGGATAGGGCGACAGCCTCCTATGGGGTTTTGATGATTAGAAACTTTTTGTATCCTTAAGGATAGAAAGAGAGTTAGCTGAGAAATCCCGTAAGAAAGCTGTAGGTCGGGGGTTCGAACACAGGTGTTGAAAGTCCCCCCGGGCTCGCTTATATTAAAATGAAGGCATTAACAAAAAGAGTTTTGGTTCTTGCATCGCTTTTGCTAGGCTTAGGGCTTTTTGTATATGTCTTTATGCAGAACAAGGGCATATTCGGGCTTTTTGCAAAGCTTGATTATTATTACCTTATACCATATGCAATTTTTTCATTTTCGGTCATGCTTGTCCATGTTTTAAGATGGCGGCTTATTTCATATGCCCACAACATCAACACAGGATTCTGGAGGCTTGTCATATACAAGTGCTCAGGCTATGCAATATCATACCTTACGCCTTCAGCCCACATAGGAGGAGAGCCTGTAAGGGCATGGCTTATGAAAACTGACAAGATAAGGTTTTCAAATGCGCTTTCGTCTGTCATACTTGACAAATACATAGAGATAACAGCAAATATAGTCATGGGCTCAATAGGATTTATCATACTGATTGTCAACATTACAATTGCAAGAAACACTTTTTTGATTGTAACTCTTGCGCTTGTGCTGTCTGCACTTGCACTTTTTTATTTCTACAAGAGGATTGCAAGCGGCAGGCCTTTTCTATCTCTTTTGCTCAAGCCAATAAATTACAAAAGGCTTAACAAATTCAAGAAGCAGGTTGTAAGGTCAGAAAAGCTTATGTCAAAATTCTTTGTGCACAAGACAAGATATCTTTTTGCAGCATTCTCAATGTCATTTGCATGCTATTTCCTTATGTTTTTTGAATTCTTTTTCCTGCTAAAGGCATTTGGCTTTACTCCAAATTTCA
This sequence comes from Candidatus Woesearchaeota archaeon, assembly GCA_019323415.1. Classification (GTDB taxonomy): domain Archaea; phylum Nanobdellota; class Nanobdellia; order Woesearchaeales; family WJKV01; genus JAHWHF01. Next base: position 4,540 of record JAHWHF010000005.1, read on the forward strand.
GCCAGATTTTCATGGTTGTTGCAATAATAGCCATAACATTCATACTTCCAGTGCCTGCAGCGCTTGGATTATTGGAGGCTGGGCAGACTGGATTGTTTTCTTTTATGGCTTTCAACCCATTGATAGGCTTTGGCCTGAGCCTTGTTGTAAGGCTAAGGGACTTGATAATAACAGGAGTAGGATTCACATACCTTCTACAGAGAAGCTTCAAATTCCTTGGATTCTTTAAGAAATAATTATCTTCGCTGCATTGCAGAGCCAACCATTGAGCCTGCAGATATTATAGCAGCTGAAAGCACAATCCAGTTTGTGTCAGGGCTTAGGTCAAGAAGGCCTGAGCCGAACTTTACTATCCATAATGTTACAATAAAATAGATAAGCCCGATTATAATAAGCAATGCAGAAGCAAGAACAGTTGTGAAAATGCTGTTAAACCCGAAACTTTTCTTTTCTTTTGCTGGCATGTTAAAATAAAATTATTATTGATTTATAAATTTTGCTTTAATGCAGCATGAGCTGCAGCAAGCCTTGCAATTGGAACCCTGAAAGGCGAGCAGCTCACATAATCAAGCCCGACCTTGTGGCAGAATGCAATTGAGTCAGGGTCTCCGCCGTGCTCGCCGCATATTCCAAGATGTATGTCTTTTCTTGCAGCCCTTCCTTTTTCAGCAGCATGCATGACAAGATTGCCAACACCTGTCTGGTCAATGCTCTGGAAAGGGTCACGCTCTAGAATCTTTTTCTGTATGTATTTTGGGACAAACTTTCCAACATCGTCCCTTGAAAATCCGAATGTCATCTGTGTAAGGTCGTTTGTG
>JAHWHF010000074.1 GCA_019323415.1 Candidatus Woesearchaeota archaeon
TCATCACAAAGAGCAACTACCTCCTAATATTCCCAATATTCATGATAAGCGCAATGTCTTATGCAGGCGTTGACATCACAGTAGGCCAGATGCTTTTCAAATCCTCTCCAAAAAAAGAAAGCACATATTACCTTTCTGTTTTCACTTCATTGACAGGCCTTACATCTGCATTCGGCCCTATACTTGGAGGATTGCTTGCGGAGCTGATAAAAAGCAGGGCTTATGTGCCTGCACTTGACATGCTCCCCCCTTTGAAATACATATTCATAATATCTTTCCTTTTGAGAGTGTCTTCAATCCCAATGATATACAGGCTGCATGACCCTAAGGCAAGGGATGTTGATGCTGTGCTCCACAGGATGAAAGCACTGAAGTATGTTTCATTCTTCACAAACGTGTACAGCTTTGCAAACTACACTTCAAAAATAGTCCTTGTGCCGCAAAAGCAGCTGTTTATACTTGAGAAAAAGGCAGCTGAAAGTGCATTCCAGTTTGAAAAGGACACAATCAATTCAATCGGCAGGGGGATAAAATCCCTGAAAAATGCAATTAAATTTAAATAGTCTGCATGCAAATTATTTTATAAAAAGAGGGAAAATGCCAAGGAAAAAAAAGCTTGAGATAACGCTCAACGACGAAAAGCCAAAATTGCTCCAGAGGTTTAAGGCTGAGTTCAGCATATCAGATGTTCTTCAGGTCATAATTGGCTCATCTATTCTTGCAATCCCTGTAGGCTTTACAGAAGAGACATGGAAGCTTGGCGACTTGCTTCCTGTAAAGAATGTTCTTATGCTTATGGCGCTTTCGCTCTTGTTCATTGGCGCATTCACATATTATCATTATTACAGGGGCACTTTGAAAGAGCACGGCAGTGTTTTCCTTGAAAGGGTTATCATGACATATTTCCTTTCATTCCTTGTTGTTGCTCTTCTTTTGTCATTAATAGACAAGACGCCGTGGAGCGCTGATGCCCTTATTGCATTCAAGCGTGTTGCAATTGTAACGTTCCCTGCTTCAATGAGCGGAGCAATAGCAGACGTTATTAGGTAAATATTATTTCTTTATTTTAAAAAATTAAGAAAGCCTCCGGAGAGAATTGCACCCTCGACCTTTGGATTGCCTGCAATTGCATTACAAGTCCAACGCAATAGCTACTATGCTACGGAGGCATAGGTATCATGGATTTGCACTTGTTTTATAAATATTTCGTATAGAATCAGCCTATTACAGGCGCGGTTTTCTCGGGCGCAAGGTGGCCGCCCATCAGCTTGAAATACCGCTTGACAACAGACTGGAGCCTGTACATTGTCTTGTAAAGCGTTGCCTCGTGCATGTCCTTGAACTCCTCTTTCATTATCTTGTTGTCATAAGTGTTCTTGAAATGCTTTAGCAGCCAGTGGTTTTCCCATTCCTTGTTAAAGTCTGTCTGCACCTCGCCTTCGATGTTTATGTTTATCTCTCCTTTGTGCCTTGTGACCTTTTTGCCTGCCTCCATTACATCAACCTGTGATACGGCAACACCCTGGAAAGAAATGTTCAGAATATACCTGTAATATGTGTTATTCTCAGGAACTTTTTTTGTCTCCCAGTTTATCCAGTAGCCTGTTACAGGCGAGCCTTTCTCAAGATACCTCTTCTCCCACATATCAGGCTTTCCGCCTGACTGCGGAAAATCAATATCAACAAAGCCGTTCTCAACAAGAAAATCACGTACAAGCTCATATATTGTGTCAAATGCAAAAACACCTTTGTATGTTACTGTTATCTTTGGTATCTTGCCGCTATACTTCTTTTTCATAAATCTTACCTATTGCTTGTTTATTTAAATACATTTCGGATTAAAGGCAATTTTGTATGGACGCTCCATATGATATCTTCAAAAAACTGGAAGCCCGGCTCAGGCCTTGTGTTCAGCTTAACTTTGTGCTTTCTTATTGCCTCAAGCACAGAATCCTTGTTCTTGTCTGCATCTACCAATGAATATGTAAAGCCAATATCGTGTAAATGGTGTGCATCAGAGTTTCCTATGAAAGGCACTTTAAACCTTCTGCAGAAAGGCTCTGCGCTTTTGTTCATGTTAAAATGTGTTGTATAGAAATGCGAATACTCAACTGAATCCCAAAGCTTGTGGTATTTGAACAATGTATTCCTTCCTATTGAATGCGCCATCCTGTACAAAGGGTGTGCTGCTGTTATGAACATATCGTTCTTCATGTTTTCAAGCTCTTCAAAATCAAAAATAATAGGGTCCTGCTTTATGTCATGCAAAAGGACATGCTTGCCTTCAATTGTTGCTTCCATTCCAGGTATTAGCAGTACGCCCTGCCGCCTTGCAAAATTCCTCAAGTCATGGCTAAAGAAAAGCTTGTTGTGCAGAGTAACGGCAATAACATCATAATCAAGCTTTTTTGCAAACTTAATCATAGTCTTCGCACTATAAGAAATCTTGTCCTCTGGGTCCTCTTTTGTATGTATGTGAAGGTCGCACTTCAGCATTAGCCAAAAATAAGGCGGTTTGTTTTAAAAAACTATCGACAGTTTTATAAGCCTCTTAAGAAAAACAGCAAATATGATAATTGGAGTTGTAGGCAAGGCAAATGTGGGCAAGTCAACTTTCTTTAAAGCAGCCACTCTGGCTGAAGTTGAGATAGCCAACTACCCTTTTGCAACAATAAAGCCAAACCACGGCATAGGATTTGTAAAAGTAAAAAGCGCTGCAAACGAGTTTGGCAAAGACCCTAACCCAAGGGAAGGCTATTACATTGACGGCTGGAGGTTTGTTCCTGTAAACATGATTGATGTTGCAGGCCTTGTTCCTGGCGCGCACGAGGGAAAAGGCATGGGCAACCAGTTTCTTGATGACCTTAGGCAGGCGCATGTTCTTGTTCATGTTATTGATGCCGCAGGCACAACAAATGAAAAAGGAGAGCCAGTTGAGCCGGGAAGCTATGATCCTGCAAATGATGTTGAATTCCTTGAAGTTGAGCTTGACATGTGGTATGTCGGCATATTAAAGAAAGGATGGGAAAAGTTTGCAAGGACAGTCCAGCAGGAGCATCTTGAGATTGAGAAAGCTCTTGCAAAGCAGCTTTCAGGGCTTGGTGTTGATGAAGACATGGTCAAGCAGGCAGTAGCTGACCTTAAGCTCGACAAGGACAAGCCTTCTTCATGGTCAGAAGACGACCTTATGAGGCTTGCAACATGGCTGAGAAAAAAGACAAAGCCAATGATAATAGCATGCAACAAGGTTGACATGCCTACTGGCGCAGCTAATTTCAATAAGCTGAAGCAAAAATTCCCAGAGCTTATGATGATTCCATGCTCAGCTGAGACAGAGCTTGCATTGAAAGAAGCTGCAAAGCACAAGCTCATAAAATATGTTCCAGGAGACTCCAAATTTGAAGTCCTTGATGAGTCAAAGCTGAATGACAAGCAGAAAAAGGCAATAGAGTTTATGAAAAAATTTCTTGACACGCACAAGTCAACAGGCGTACAGGATGTTCTTGACAAGGCTGTGTTTGAGCTGCTAAAGTACAAAGCAATATTTCCAGGCGGTGTTGGAAAGCTTGAAGACAAAGACGGAAATGTCCTTCCTGACTGCTTTCTTATGCCTGAAAAGGCAACTGCTCTTGACTTTGCATTCAGGATTCACACAGACATTGGAAAAAGGTTTGTCAAGGCAGTCAATGTAAGGACAAGAATGCCTGTAGGAAAAGAACATATCCTTAAGCACAGGGATATTGTTGAGATTATGACAAGTTAGAATTATTCAAAGCCCTGTCTATGCTTCTAAGCAAATCCTTCTGGTCAAAAGGCTTCATAAGGTAGTCAATTGCCCCGAGCTCATAAGCCCTTTGAGCTTTGTCAACAATTGTAAGGAATATGACTGGGATGTCCTTTGTTTTCTTGTTCTTCTTCAGCTGCTGCATAACAGATATGCCGTCAAGCCCTGGCATCATTATGTCCATTGTTATAAGGTCAGGCTTTTCAGACTCAGCAATCTCTATTGCCTTCATGCCGTTGCAGGCGCACACCACATTGTACCTGTCCTTCAGAAATATCTTTACAAGGTTCTGGAAATTCGGCTCATCATCAACAACAAGAATCTTTGGCAATTTTACCATGGACACTTATGGGTTGACGAATATTTAAACTTATGTATTACAGAGCATCACCACAGCATATCACTCTTTCGGGATGGCGAATATAAAGCTTGAGCCTTTTCCAGGGCTGCTTTTTATCCATATCCTGCCGCCATGAAGGTTAATTATCTCCCTTACTATTGGCATGCCAAGGCCTGTGCCTTTGTCTGTCTTTAGGTTGTTTGCAATCTGGTCAAACTTTGAGAAAACCTTGCTGTGGTCTTTTTTGGCAATTCCTATTCCTGTATCTTTTACCTCAACCTCAACATTTGACCTTTTCTCACGCACAGTTAGCTTAACATGGCCCTTTGGAGTAAACTTTATTGCATTTGAAAGAAGGTTCAAAAGAACCTGCTCAATCATTCCTTTGTCTGCAGCAACATTCAACGACTCCGGAGCCTCAATCTCAAGCCTTAAGCCTTTTTCATCTGCCTGCTTTTTCATGACAGTCAGCGCAGATGCTGCGAGCTTTACAATATCAACATTGCCTTTCTCAGGCTTTATCTTTCCTGCCTCTATCTTGCTCAAGTCAAGGAAATTGTTAATCATGTCCTTTAGCCTGTTTGCCTCTGAATAAATAATTTCAGCGCTCTGCTTTTTTGTTGCGCCATCAAGCTTCTCTGAAAGCAGCAGTTTTGAGTATCCAAGAAGCGATGTCAGCGGCGTCCTGAGCTCAGGGCTGACATAGCTTACAAACTCATCTTTCTGCCTGTTGAGCTTTGTGAGCTGCCTTGTCCTTTCAGCAACCTTTTTCTCTGTCTCTTCATAAAGCCTGAAGTTCTCTATTGTGATTGCTGCAGAATTTGCGAATACAGTCAAAGACTTCAAGTCCTCGTTTGTTATCTCTTTTTTTGACAATGCATTGTCTGCCGCAATAACTCCTATTGTTTTTCCCTTTACAATTATGGGCATGACAGCTGACTTGACATTAAACTCTTTTCCAAGGTTCTCTTCAAGAGGGTCATGGTCAACAGGGTCATATATCTCTGCCTGCTTTGTCTTGAGGATGTGCTGGACAATAGGATAGTTGCTTATCTTTGCCTGTATCCTTTCAAAATTAGGCATGCCAATTGCAACCTCGCCTTTCAGCACCTTGCGCTTTTCATCAAGAATATAGAGCCTTATCCTGTCAAAGCCTGTTATCCTGTGTATCTCATCAAGAATAACTGCCAGAATATCCCTCAAGCTCGCATCAGTGTGCATAACATTGAAGACCTTCCTTACACTTCTCAGCTCATCAAGGTTTCTTTTGAGGTTCGATTCCTCTGTATCCTGTGTATCTATCCTTATTTTCCTTGGTATTGAAAATGACACTATTGAGCCTTTGCTTGATGATTCCCTGACCCATATCTTTCCATTGTGCTGGTCTATTATGCTCTTGACAACAGCAAGGCCTATTCCCATTCCGCCTGCACTCCTTATCATATGCTCATCAAGCTGCTCAAACTTTTTGAACATCCTGCCAACTTCCTTTTTCTTTATTCCCCTTCCTGTATCCTGAATGTTTACAACAAACTCCTTGTTCTTCTGCTCAAAGAATATTTTTATGAACCCGCCTTCACGGTTATATTTGACTGCATTTGATATAAGGTTCTTCAGAACCCTCTCAATAAGCTCAGGGTCCATGCGTATTGTTGCGTGCGCCTTTGGCTCAAACTCAACATGGATTTTTCTCTCCTCAATCATTGCTTTAAGCTGGTGGAGCGCAGACTCAACAAGCTCGTTCATGTTAAACTTTTTCAGCTTAAGCGGAGCTCTTCCGCTCTCAAGCTTTGTAAGGTTCAGCAGCTCATTGATAAGCTCAGAAAGCCTGTTTGCCTCCTGTGAAAGTATCTCTATGCACTTTTTCTGCTCAGGGCCAAGGTCGCCGACTTTTCCTGAGTTAAGAAGAGAAGAATAACCCCTTATTGAAGTAAGCGGAGTCTTAAGCTCATGCGATATTGTCGAAAGGAAGTTTGTCTTCATCCTGTCAACTTCCTCAAGCCTCCTGTTCTTGAAACTCAGCTCAGCTGTCGCATCCCTTATCTTTTTCTGCAGCTGTGCATTGAATGTGTTAAGCTGTGTGTAAAGCAGCGCCCTGTTTATTGCAATGGCTGCATGGCCTGCGAACATCCTCAATATCTGCAGGTCGTCCCTGTCTATATCTATGTCTTTGTCCCTGTTGTCAACAGTCATTATTCCTATGACTTCATCCTCCATAAGGAGAGGGACTGCAAGAATAGAGTCTCCTTCAAGAGTGTCAAGCCATTCCTCTGCAACATACACTTTTGTGTTCGGGTCGAAAATGTTTTCAACAAACACAGGCTCCCTTGACTGGAACAGTTTTGATATAAGGTTGTTTGTCCCCTTTTCAATTGGTATCTGGACCTGCTTTATGATATCCTTTTTGTAGCCTATTGACATAACGCCTTCAAGCATCTTTCTCTGCTTTGACACAAGGAAAATTGCAGCCCTGTTAAAGCCGAGCTTGAGCACTGCATTCAGTATCTCGTCAAGAAGCTCGCCAAGCTTGTGGACCTCATGCATTGACCTTCCTATTTCCTGCAAAAAGTACAGCCTTGCATTCTGCTTTTCAAGATACTGCTCAAGCTTTTTCCTTTTTGTTATGTCTTTGCTGTAATGTACAACCTGTACTACCTTGCCTGATGAGTCCTTTATAGGATAAGCATAAATTTCCCTGAACCTCAGAATGCCTTTCTTAAGATAGGAGTGCTCAATCATGCACGGGCTTCCTGTCTTGAAGGCCTTAAGAGTGGGGCAGTCCTTGCATGGCGACTGCTTTCCATATATCGCTTTGTAGCATTTTCTTTCAAGAACATCTGTGAACTTTTCCTTATTCACCCTGTCAAGAAGCGCTTTGTTGCACCTTACAATCTTAAGCTTCCTGTCCAGAACAAAAACATCATCTGTAATGCTGTCAAAAATTCCCTCGAGAAGATGCTTTGTTACAACAACATCCTTTTCGACCTGCCTTCTTTTTGAAAGGTCTCTTACAAAGATAACAAAGCCTACAACATTGCCCTTTTCGTCTTTCAGCGTGCTTATCCTTACCCTTCCTGGAAACTCTTTCTTGTTTTTCTTTACAAGAATCATGTCCCTGACATATGAGCCAGAATCTATGACTTCTGATATCACCGGCTTGAAATCATCTTTCTTGTATTTTCTTGAGATAAGCTCCCACATGTACTTTTTGCCAACAATCTCATTGGGCTCATAATTGAAAAGCTTCTGCGCGCCTTTGTTAAAGAAGACAAAGCTGCCCTGCAGGTCTGCAACACCTATTGCATAAAGCGTTGTGCCTGCAATAAAACTGTCAAGATATTCTTTTGCAAGCTTTACTGTTTTCGTGTCCTTTTTTGACAATACCATATTACTACCATTACTTGAATATCTTTGCCTTTTTCTCTATTTTCTCTATCTCCCCGTTTCTTATCTCCTCCTTGACCTCTTCAGATGATATTGCCTTTACAACAAGCTTGATCTTCTGGCCTTTCTGCGGCGGAAGGAAAAGGCTTACTGACTGCATTATCTCTGATGCAATAGGGTCTGACATCTTTTTTGTCAGCACAACAAAATTATCAGAGTCAAGATGCGCGAGAAGGTCTGCCTTGTCCCCTCTTTTTACAATTGCGTGCCTTATTATCCTTGAGACTATCTGCAGAAGCTCGTTTCCTTTTTTGTAGCCGTTTGCCTTATTGTATGAGCTGAAGTTCTTGATGTCAACAAAAATCACGTCTCCGTCAAAATCCTCAAGATATTCTGTGAGCACGCTTATTCCCGGCAGGCCTGTTACATTGTTTTTTGTAAGGTGAAGGTTTGTCCTTTTGATAACAGACTCAACCCTTGCCTCAAGCTCCAAAGGGTCAAATGGCTTTGTTATATAGTCATCAGCGCCTATCTTAAGGCCTTCAACCTTGTCTATTGTCTGCGACTTTGCAGTAAGCATGACAATAGGGATTTCCTGTGTGCCCGGGTCTTTTTTCACTATCTTGCAGACTTCCTTTCCGTCAAGCTTTGGAAGCATCAAATCAAGAAGAACAAGGCTTGGCCTGTGCTCTTTTATGAGCTGCAATGCAGTTATGCCGTCCATTGCCTCTAGAATGTTATACTGCCCGGGGATAAGGCTGAGCTTTACAAGCTCAATAATGTTGCGCTCATCCTCAACAACAAGTATAGTTGGCTTCCTGTGGTCATCTGATACAGCCCAGAGCCTTGCCTGCGCAATAACTTTTGAGCTTAGAAGGCCTCTTGCCCTCATGACCTCAAGATATTTAGAAACAGTTACCCTGTTGTGGTCTATTGCCCTTGAAATCTCGCTTGCGCTTGCTCCTATTTCCTTTGATTTGATAAAATTAAGTATTTTGTTTACAATGTCTTGGTTCAATGATTCCATCTTATCACCTCATTAGATTCATCTTTACCCTTGTGACAAGCTCACCAGGGTCAAATGGCTTTGTTATGTAATCGTCAGCGCCGCAGTCCATGCCGTTAAGTATGTCCTCTCTCTGGCCTTTTGCTGAAAGCATTACAACAGGCACATCTGATTTCTTCTTTATTTTTTTGCATGCTTCATATCCGTCAACCTTTGGCATCATAAGGTCAAGAAGAACTATGTCCGGCTTTTCTTTTTCAAATGCCTTCAATGCCTCCTGGCCGTCTTTTGCAAGCACAACAATGAAGTCGGGCTCAAGGCTAAGCTTGACAAGCATAAGGATGTGCTCCTCGTCATCTGCAACAAGTATTTTTGACTTCATTTTCCATTCCTCAGGTTTTCTTTTACCCTTTTGAGAAGCTCTTCAGGGTCAAAAGGCTTTGTCATGTAATCATCGCCGCCCTTGTCCATGCCCTCTTCCATGTCCTTCAGCGTGTCTTTTGCTGAAAGGAAAATTACAGGGATATTTTTTGTTGAATTGAACTTTCTCATCTCCTCAACAACTTCATATCCAGACATGCCCGGCATCATAATGTCAAGCGTAACAAGGTCGGGCCTTTCGTCCTCAACCATGTGTATTGCCTCATTTCCTGAGTTTGCAACAAGCACATCATAATCATCCTGCAGGCTGAGCTTGATAAGGTTTACAATGTGCGGCTCGTCATCAACAACAAGAATCCTCGGCTTTCCTGTGCCAAATTCCTTTTTTATCTTCTTTACAGCCTCGAGCTGCTTTCCAAGGCCCTTTTTTTTCAGCTTGTCTGCAATCTCAAGGTCAAGGACATCGTCATCTTCAACGTCTAAGTTTAGAACGTGTTTGTAATACAGGTTTTTTGCTTTTTTTGAACCCATTTTTAACACCCCCTGTTTGTTGAATTGATAATCAATTCTGTATAACAAAAATGATTTTCTGCTATATAAAGATTTGCCATATACCCAATATATGTTGTAATGCTGCAGACAACGCTGGTTAAAATAAAATCACAGCCAATAATTCTGGCATGAAGATAGACAAAAGAAGGCCGTGCTTTAAATTTGAGAGATGGGCAGAACTGTATTACATCAAAAAAGGATATTCTGGAGTAAAAAGAAATGTTGTCTATACTGTAAGAAATAGGAAAACAAAGAGAGTAGTAAGAAAATACCAGATTGATGTTGAATATGCAAAAGTATATTTTGGAATCAATGTCTTCAGGCTTTTTGACAAAGAGCTTTTTCTTGTTGAAGTAAAGAACAGGAAAGTTAACAAGAAAGACATAAATTATTTTTACGAAAAGATAAAGACAATAGATGCTGTTGCAGGCGAGATTCTCACTTCAAGGAATTATGAGCAAAATCTTGCAAAATATGCAAGAAACAGGAAAATAACGATAATAGGGCCTTCTGAGCTTGCAAAAACAAAGATTTGCAAAGGCAGGACGCTTGATGAGCAGATTAGGAATATAGGCACAGATTATTCTGTTGAAGAGACCCAAAAGACAGCATACGAATAGTGTAGTGGCGACCACTACAACTTTACTTATTATATTATTTCTGGCAATATAGAGGCATGGAGACCATACTACAAAGAATGGAGGATGAGTGAAAATGGAATGGCTGGAGCTGATTGTCGGGGGGAGCGCTGGCGCTTACCTGACTTGGAGATATATGCGAAATAAGACAGACGAACTTGTTGACAATGCATTCACAGAGACATGCAAGGATGTCGGCAATGACATCAAATATGCTGCATCAAAGGCCTGGAATTTCGGCGTTGGGTGCAAAAACGCAGCATACAGGATGTGCGGCAAGGAAGTTCATGAACAATTGTAGTTGCAACCACTACAACTGAAGTTATTATACAAAAAAACACAACATAAGGGCATAACCTAATGGAGGGATTCAAATGGGAATAACAAGCGGACTTGTAAAATTGGTGGCAGGTGCTGCAGGAGTTGCAGTGCTGGCAGGTGTTGTAGGCTCATGCGCATTTGATGCTGGAAAAAAATACCAGACAATTGCAGCAAAGCCAGAGACAAAAGATGCTACAAAAGAGATGGTCAGAGGATACAGCGACAAGCTGGTTGATGTGTACAGGCAAAAGAGGGACGGATGCAAAGAAACAGCATTCAGGTGGTATGGTGCTGCAAAAGAAAAAATTGCAGAAGAATACAATGACTTGCAAAAAAGGGCTGAAGAAAAAAAGGCAGAGAATGTTGAAAATAAACCACAAGGAGGGAATTGAAAATGGAAGAAGGACAAAACGCAGGAGTTGAGGCTGCTGTTGAGGCATCAGAGTCGCCTGTTGTGCCTGCACCTGTTGTTGAAGTGCAGGTAAGGGCAGATAAAAAGAGCCTTAACGAGCTTATTGAAGAAAGCGAATCAAAAGAAAAGCAAAGAAAAGACCTAGATAAGAGAACAAAGGAGCATGGTGTAAGCGAAGATGCAACAGATGAAGTTGGCACAAGAGATGTACTGAAAGATTCTTCTGAAGAATACCAGAGCTCAATTTACGAGACACTGAAGAAATACAGGACAGGGCCTGTTGACAGGGTATTGTTATGGGTTAAGCTGAAGACAGGATACCTTGATGCTGCAAAAGAGGCTGAAAGAACAGACTCAAAGCTGAAAAGAGACCTTGCATACTGGGACAGGCGCTCAAAAAAACTGTACAGGCAGAAATCAAGTATTGTTGACAGGATTGACGAGCTGAAATATGAAAGAGACGGCTTGTTCGAGCTTAAGAAAAACCTGATTGATGAAAAAAACGAGCTTGGAATGGAAATAGAGGCTCTAAGGTCAACATATGATGAGATGAAAAGCAACGAGACTCCAAAAAGCGAGCTGCTGAAGGCGAAAAAGAAAATGAGGGCTGAAGCAAGAAAGAACGAAAGGCTGAGGTACAAGCGTGAAAACGAGATTACAAACACAAACTACAAGATACAGAACATCAAAAGCGGAATAGAAGGGCTTGAAAAGGCTCTTGAGGATGTTGACTTTGACCACAAGAGAAGCAAGAAACAGGCAAACATAATCAAGAAAGTTCTTGCGCAGAGGCCATACGCTGCTCCAAGAGTAAAGGAAACAAAAGAGCAGATAACAGGTGAAATCAGAAGCGGCAAGGATGTGCAGGAATACGACGGAATGGTCGGAGAGCTTAACGCTGCTGGAAAGAGGTACAGGGTGCAGGCTCTTGAAGCATTCGAAGGCATGTACGAGCCTTCAACTTCATCAGGCGAGCAGTCTCCTGAATCAGAGGACTACGACGAGAGGATGGAGAAGCAGAGAAAAAAGCTTGCTGCTGAAGAAATTTCAGCTGAAGAGTTCGCAAACGACTACGAAAGGCAGATCGAAGAAAGCGACGATTTGTACGAGTAAAAAATTTTTTTATTTTTTATTTTTATTTTTTGGAGGCAAAAATGGCAGAGCATACAATAAGCGAGAGAAAATTGCTTGAAAAAGAGGTTGACATAGAGTCAAGGCTCAAAAAATACCAGATAAAGGAAAAAATCAAGCAGTATGAAAAGGCAAACAAGGTCTCAAATGCATACAAGTCTGTGAAAAGGGCTTTTTCTGTGCAGTCTGCTATTTATGATGTCCTTTCAAAAGAGCTTGGAGGGGAAAAGTCAAGCGAGTTTGCAATGCTTTTTTCGCTGGGCGTGGCTGCAAAAGAAGGGCTTGAAACAATTGTTGAAAAAGACAACTACGGAAAGAACTTTTTTGACGGCACACAAGACATAAAGTTTGACAGGATTGTGCCAGACCCTGTTGTCGGGCTATACAAGCTGTATTCATCTGCGCTTGAGTTCTGCATAAAGGCCAACAAGAATATTGAAGAGGTCACAAGCGACTTCTACAAATGGATAATGAAAAAGGTTGATGAGGAGAAGTCAAAGCCGCACTTTGCAAAATTTGAGGCTGAGATTAAGAAAAAGCCTATCGTCCTTGAAGGGAAATCAGGAAAAAAGGAGTACAAGGCATGTGTTGCAGGCACAAAAAGGCCTGATGAGAAAAAGAAAACAAAATACACATGGGAGAATATAGGCGGCTATGATGATACTAAAAAGGAGCTTATGGACTATGCACGCTTTATTGAGACATATGAAAGGTGCAAAACATACATGGAGGACCCTGTGCCAAAAGGAATTCTTTTCTACGGACCCCCGGGCACAGGAAAAACCCTCTTGGCAAGGACAATGGCTGAACAGGCTGGCGTTCCTTTCATTTATGTAAGGGCTTCTGATGTTGGAAGCAGCTATGTAAACGAGAGCATGATAAAGATTAATGAAAAATTCAAAGAAGCAAAAACATACATAAAAAACGGTGTTTCAGACTGTGTTGTGCTTTTCATTGATGAGATTGACGCAATTGCATCAAAAAGGTCAGACTCGCAGAACAAGGAAGACAACAAGGTTGTAAACACTCTATTGACAAACCTTGACGGCGATTCAATGGACGGCATAATATTTCTTGCTGCAACAAACAGGTATGACA
>JAHWHF010000075.1 GCA_019323415.1 Candidatus Woesearchaeota archaeon
CAACAGCAAAATAAACTGCCTTGTTCCATGCAAGTATCTTTCTTCCGTCAAAGTTTCCGAATGGTATGAGGTTGAACAATGCAATCCATGTGTTGATAAGGAAGCCGTATGATGAAAGTATTGCTATAAATTCAATTCCAAACATTGCTGCAACTATCAGCACAATAAAGAATACAAATGCAAGCGCAAGGTTTACCAATGGCCCTGCCAATGATATCAAGCCGTTCTGCTTATGGCCAGGCCTTCCTGAAATCATTACCGCTCCTGGAGCTGCAAACACAAATCCTGTGAAGCTCAGGACAACTGCAAACACAAGCATTGATGTGAATGCCCTGAACTCTGCAAAGCAGCCGTATTTTTGCGCAACCACTTTGTGGCCAAGCTCATGCAATAGGAATCCTGCGCCTACAGCAACTGCTGAAATTATGAAAAATTCAATATATTGTGAAAAGTTCATGCCTGAAAGTACATTTGCAAATGCTATTGAAACTGCAAACCAGGCAAGTGCAAGCTGCTTAAGCTCTGTCTTGCTTGTGTTCAACGGCCCAATCTTAATCGGCTTGTACATTTCTCCAAGGCTGTAATGGTATGCATATGCCATGCCTGTTTTGGATAATGTAATGTATATAAGTTTTGCTATAGAATAATTTATATATGAGGGCAATGTTGTTTTCAGAATGGAATCAAAGAATTTCAAGAACGGCATTAAGCCAAAATTCAGGCTCGAGCCTGAGATGAACCTTCAGATGGTTGAGCAGGCAGAGCAGTTGCTTAACCTGAGGATGGTTGATTCAAGCGTTATTTCTCTATTAGATGAAAGGAAAAAGCAGGTAAAAGAGCTTTTTGACAAAAGGCTGTTTTAGATATTTCTGTGTTTTTAATGTTCTCTGAGAATGTGCTGTGCACTACTGATAAGCATAAAAATAGCCTCTGGAAGCGAAATCTTTATATATTCAGACTATATGGGGTATATACTATATATGTATGAGGGGGAATTTGTCTGGGTGTTAAAGACAGGTTCTGATAGTTGAAAACTAGGGCGAGGTTGTTATTATGGAAGTGATTGTTATTGAGGATAAGGAAATACTGAGGCAGGCAATGAAGTTTGGAACCTACCTCACAAAAGAAGAGATGGTTGAGACTTTCTATGAGAATTGGATTGTATTAAACAGCATTGTCAAAAGGTTTTCAGGCCAGTTCAGGCCAATTAAGTTTAAAGGAGAGACATTCTACTGCGTGAATCCATTGACAGAAGAGATTATGGATGTTGAGCTGAACCTGCTATACCAGTCAGAAAATGAAGATGATGAGACAAGAGCTTTCACAAACCTAAGGGATGTTGTCAGGAAGGCAAATGAGCAGATAAAAAAAGGCAAAAAGCTTTCACAACAGTTCAGGGAGCTTGTCTCAAGCGCAACAAGCAACAATGTTGAGAACCTTGAGCAGTGCATTTTTGCGCATTGTGCATATGAGGCATCACATTTCAGCATGAACGGCCATCCAATGACTCCAATGGAGTACCTGGCATATATCGATTCTGCTGTAAGTGCATTTCCTGAAAAGCCAAAGGACAAAAAGTATGAGCATGATGTTGCATTCTTTGTTGAAGACCTTTACAGGCATCTTGAGACAAGGAACAAGCAGCTAAGGCTGTTAAGGTCTCCTGACTATTTTGCAGAGCATGAGAAGCATGAGAAACAGCAGTCAAGGGCAGTGCTTGCAGCACAGCTTCTTGCTTCCAGATATGAAATGAATTAATCAAAACATTTTTATATCCATTTCTTTTAATTTAACCAAAAAGAGGAGACTATGGCAGATGTTCTTGTTTTCACACATTTTCTTGTTGCAATAGCTCTTGGCGCGCTCATGGGCATGGAAAGGGAGATGGCCATGTGGGAGATGCAGAAAAGGGATTTTGCAGGCGTCAGGACATTTGTGCTCATAACATTGTTTGGCGCACTGACAGCATATACTGCGAATTTTTTCCAGTACCCTCTTGTGCTTATATCAATGGCTTTGTTCGGCCTTATACTGCTTGTTGTTGCATCATATTTCATAACAGGAAAATACCAGAAGAAAATAGGCACAACAACAGAGATGACAGCACTTCTTGCCTTTATTATCGGAATGATGTGCGTCCTTGACATGATTATACTTGCAGTTTCAATTACAATATTAATAACAATATTCCTTGCATTGAAGAAGATTTTGCATGGCATGGCGCAGAAAATAAACAGAAGAGAGATGTACTCAACACTTGAGTTCCTTCTTGTAACCCTTGTTGTTCTTCCTTTCCTGCCTGACAAAGGCTACGGGCCTTATGAGATTTTCAACCCTTTCAACATATGGCTTATGGTTGTGTTCATAGCAGCAATATCATATGTCGGCTATATACTTATGAAATGGAAAGGCGTTGACAAGGGAGTTGGAATTACAGGATTCCTGGGCGGATTGGTCAGCTCAACATCAGTTGCATCAAGCATGGCAAATGAAAGCAAAAGGACACAGCTTTCAAAGCCTTTTGCATTCGGCACAATAGTGTCATCAACAACAATGTTTTTCAGGGTTATGTTCATAGCTTATGTGCTTAACAGCGAGCTTCTGCCTCTGCTTGTTGTCCCTCTTGGCGCAATGGCGCTTTCAGGAGCATTGTTTGCACTTGCTTCATGGAAAAAGGTGAAGAAATCACCAACTGTTGAGATACAGAGCCCGCTTACAATAGTTCCTGCAATAAAGTTTGCATTGTTCTTTGCATTAGTGCTTTATGTGTCAAAAATTGCCCAGGTTTATTACGGAAGCTCAGGAATATATGTTGTTGCCTTATTGGCCGGCCTGGCTGACTTGAACGCAATAACAATATCAATGGCAGGCCTTTCATTGTCAGGAGCAATACCTGTGAATGCGGCTGTTGTTGCAATAACACTTGCAATAATAAGCAATAATGTTGTTAAGATATGGATAGGCTACCTGTTTGGAACACGCGACTTCTCAAGAAGGATCAATGTTGCATATGTGGTTACTTTGCTTGTTGGTTTGGCTGCTTTGTTTTTTATCTAAACAGGAGATTTCTAATCAAAAAAACCATTATCCAAACATTGGTGATAATAGTGAACTACTTCTGAGCATTTTTCTTGGGCACGCCGTACACCATCATAATCTAAAACTCGAATTATGCCTTCAACAAGCTGGGAAACATCTTCAGGATTAAATGAAATTTCACCTTTATCACTAGGTGAAGAATGGATAACTAATCTTCCATCAACATTTCTTACAGTTCCTGCATCCTTTCTTAAAGGCATTTTAAAATAAAAATCTATATCTTGTCTATCTCTTGTTGAAGGACTGGCTTGAGCTAGATTTCTTATGAATTGCCTTTCCCTTAAATTAACTTCTGCTTCAAAACAATATCTCATTATTTGTGGCATGGCACGAGCAATGCCGCAGTCCATTAAGAAAACGCCTTCAACTGCTTTTCCATCTATGAATTTGGTTATTAAATTATCAAGATTTACTGAGAAAGATAACTTTACTTTACTTCCATCTTTTAAAGTCCATTTGTATTCATTCATAGAACATCAATTCTCCCCTTATAG
>JAHWHF010000076.1 GCA_019323415.1 Candidatus Woesearchaeota archaeon
CGTATTCTGCAATCTCTTTTCTCATGAACTTTTTTTCAACTGCCTTTATTTTTGCTTTTATCAAAGGCTCAAAAACAAGCTCAACTGACTGTACTGCCTCTGCTGATTTAAAGAAGAATTTCTTTTTCTTCTGCTTTTCAATTATCTGCTTTGCCTTTTCAATGCCGATATTCACAGGGAAATGCATTGTCTTGTAATTTTCCTCTTTTACAACAACGCCCTCGACAATTTTCTTTGCCTGTTTTTTTGTCTCGACAACAAGCTCCTTGAACTCGTCCCTTGTCTTGTCTGTAATTGATTTTACATCCGAATCATTCAATGTTCTGTGCTCTGTAGCCAGCCGCCTGACCTGAAGCTCGACAACATCATCAAAATAATCAGGCGAGAAAAGCACAAAATTTCCGGGCTTTAGCTTCGGCAGCTTTTCAATAATCTTTTCTGTCTTTGCTCCTGCCAGCGACTTAAGCGCATCCTTTACCTTTGCCCGGTCCTGCTTTGTTGTAAGCCTGCCTATTGCCCATGTCCCGAACTGTGCAAATGCCTTATAGTCAATATCGCCCGGGTTTTGCGTTGATACTATGCAGCCTATGCCGTATTTTCTTGCCTGCTTGAACAATAAAGTGAGTATTGGCTTTGGCAAAGGCTTTCTCGCGCCTGCAGGAAGGAAAGGCGCAATCTCATCAATATAGAAAATGCCCTGCAAGTCCTTTGAAGGCTTTGAAAGCATCCATTTGTAAAGCTCTGTTGCAGCCATTGACACAAAAAAATCCTTGTCAGTCTGTGTCTCAAGAGAATTAAGGTAAATTACGCTTACTCTTGTTTTCTTTTCTCTTTTTCCAAACAAGGTATCGATATCAAGAGGAACGCCGAAGTTAAACAAAAGCTCTTTTTCTCCAACAGTTAGGTACCTGATTTTCTTTACAATTGCCTCAAGCTCTTTTTCAGAAACAAGCTCAATAATCCTTTCCTTTGCCTGGCCGTCAAGAGACTCGACCATGAATGCAAGGTCTTCGAAAGAAGAGAGCTGTGTTTTCTGCGAATATGCGTCCATCAATATTGTATAAAGCAGTGACTGCGCAGCTTTTCCCTTGTCTTTCTCTATATCATAGCCAAGAAGCTTTGCAATTGAGCTTGAAATCTGGCTTAACACAGAAATAAGGTCCTCTTTTTCAAGGCTTGATTTTGGAAGCTTGAGAGGGTTAACGCTTAAAGGAATTCCTTTTGATGAAGTTGGAGTGAATATAACAACCTGCACATTTTCATCCATGCCAAGCGCAAGAGATGCCAGGTCCCCCTGCGGGTCAATTATTATTGCAGGTATTCCGTTTTTTGATGCCTCTTCAATTATTGCCTTGCACAATACAGTCTTTCCTGAACCTGAGCCGCCAAGAGCAATAAAATGCTTTTTAAGGCCTTCAAGCTCAAAAGTGAAATCCTTGTTTTTTGATTTGCCCAAAAAAGCAGCTTTCATGCCTATTTAAGAAACATTCTACTATTTAAATCTTAATCAGAAGCTGATGAGCTAGGCAAGTTGCGTCACAAGCTCGCCTTCCCATGTGTTTGTCATGTTTGTTGACTTTTTCCTGAAGTCAATATAGAAATCTGTTTTTATGCTGCCCTTTTCAATATTGCAGTCAAGCTCAAACACCTGCATCTCATTGTTTCCTATTGCCTTTGGGGAATCTGCGTGGCAGCTGTAAAGCCTTATGTCATCAACAATAATGTCAACACCAAGGTTGTTCATAAGTACAAACCCCACCTTGCTGCTTGATACAGAATAATCAACACACGATATTCCTGCAGGAAGAATGCATTTCTGGGGCATTACATTGATAAAATTAAAAATCCCAAAATACCACAGGCCTGCAAGAAGCACAAATACTGCAAGCAATGAAAAAGCTGAAGTTATTGAGAACTCGCCTACTGCTTGAGCTTTCTTGTTTAACATTATGCCCCTACCTTTTCTGCCTAAAGAAAAATTAATAAAAAAAATAAATTAGGTTTTACTGAACTGATGCTAGCATCTCACCTGACCATTGCTGGCTCAAGTTTGTGTCAAGTCTTGTGAATACAAGGTTCATGTCTGACTTGAACTTTTCACCTGGACTGTTTGAGCAGTTCACAGTGAATGTTGCTTGCTGTCCGTTCTGCATTGTTGTTCCTGGTGTTGCTTCACATCCTGATGCATCAGTCAAGTTGATTGAGTCAACAGTTATTGTGTATCCCAGGCTGTTCTGCAGGATCATTGTAATCTCTGATGTCGAAACCTTGTGGTCTATGCATGCTATTCCTGATGGGAATGTACACTTGCTAGGCAAGAATTTAGTAGGACTCAAAACACCAAA
Organism: Candidatus Woesearchaeota archaeon; assembly: GCA_019323415.1. GTDB lineage: Archaea > Nanobdellota > Nanobdellia > Woesearchaeales > WJKV01 > JAHWHF01. The sequence goes on from JAHWHF010000076.1 coordinate 2,346, forward strand.
GTATGCCAGAGCTGCAATTGCAACGCCAACAACAAGGATAGCCCAACCATAGGTCATCAGGAACTCAGTTGCTGCCTGTGCTTTTTTGTTCATTTTATCACCTCATAGTTTTGGTCGAATTTACTCAACTTTAGTAATTAGATTACCGATTTTGGTATGAGTAACGTTACTTACAGCACTCAGGTATGTTATTCTGATATCAGACTTGAATTTAGCGCCTGATGTGCCGGATGAGCAGTTAATGTTGAAAAGATTGTTGTCTCCGTTTACCAAGTCAAATGGTGTTGTGTAAACGCAGCCCTTGTCTGTCAAGTTAATCTCTGTGATTGAAATGTCATAACCCATTGTATTCTGCAGATACAACTGTACTGTGTCTGTTGTAACCCTGTTGTCCAGGCAAGCTATTCCCGGAGGAAAAATGCATTTCTCTGGCAAAAAGTTTTCAGGGCTAAGAACTCCAAAATAAGCCAATGCTGCAATGGCAACAATAACAACTAGAATGGCCCAACCATAAGTCATAATGAACTCAGTTGCTGCTTGGCCTTTGCTACCTCTTTTTAGCATTATTCTATTCACCTCCTAATAAATAACCAAGAACTGATATTTAAAGCTTTCTGAATTGAATTAATGGCTGGCGCCGAGAGAAAAACAAGAAAAAGGATATAGAAAAATATTTATACTGCCACTTGTTGGTTTTTTAAAAGTTAAGAACCAAAAAATAAAAGAGGCGCCAGATGAACATATTTATTTCAATTCTTCTTGTTATCCTTACTGCGAAGATCCTTTCAAAGGTTGCAAAGAGGGTTGGCATAAGCTCGCTGATTGCAGAGTTCGGCGCAGGGCTTGTGCTTGGCATATCCTTTTTTCATCTTATTGGCCCGAAAGATGTTGAGCTGTTTGCGCATTTCGGCGTTGTATTGCTTATGTTCCTTGTTGGCTATGAAAGCCCGCATAACAAATACCTGCAGAAAGAGAAAGGAAAGCTTTCAATCATTGCTATTGTCGGCCTTATAGTGACATTATTTGCGCTTTTCTTTTTTGGAATGTTCTTTTTCGGCTTAAGCATGCTCGAGTCTGTGTTCTTCACATTTGCATTTGCATTGACTGATGTTGCAATAGACGCAAGGACGCTTGTATCTTTGGGAAAGCTGAAGACAAGAATTGGCGGAGAGCTGATGAACATTGCGCTTATTGACACAATGGTTGGCTTTTTCCTGCTCCTTATTGCAATATCTATAATAACTGCTTCAACATTCGTTGAGCTTGAGCTGACAATAGGAAAGATGGCATTGTTTTTCCTTGTAATATTGATGTCTTTTAGGTATCTTCACAATTTTTTTGTATTTGTTAAGATACACAACCCAAAAGTGCAGTTCCTTGTTGCATTCCTGCTTATGTTCCTGCTTTCATATTACGGGGGCATGCTGCAGCTTATGCCTGTTGCAGTGATTGGCGCGTATTTTGCAGGCATGCTTATCCAGAAAAACAAGGACGAGACAAGCGAGCAGGTCTGCGCTTCATTGAAAAGCATAGCTTACGGTATTTTTATCCCAATTTTCTTTGCATGGGTCGGCCTGTCTGTCAACCTTAACCTTATGCCCAAATATCTGGGCAAGGCGCTTGCAATATGCGGCGTTGCTCTTGGCGTAAAGCTTCTTATAGTTATCATAGTCAGCAAATTTGAGAAATTCAGCTGGAAAGACTCATTGATTTACGGTGTCGGCATGTCCGCAAGAGGCAACGACAACCTGATAATACTTCTTGTTGCAGCAACAATACCTTCGCTGACAAAATCATCTGAGCTTTTTGTCTCTGCTCTTATTGTGCTTATTGTGGTTTCATTATTGTTCTCTAGCTTCTCCCTGAAGAAATTAGTTAAGTAGAAATTAAGTAAAAAATAATTTTTTCTGCCTAGAATATGCCTGAGAAAAGAAGCCCAAGTATCCTGCTTGCTGCGATGTATAATAATATTGACAGCAGGGCAAATATTGGGATGTATTTCAGGCCGTCCTTTATATTGCCTTTTCTTATGATTGAAATAATCATTGAGGAGAATGATGCAGTTATTCCCAATGAAAGGTATGCGTATATATTAAAGTCCTTTAGCGTTACTCCTGTCTGCATAAATGTTACAGGTATTGCCTGTGTTGATGCGACCTGTGTTGCTGAGCCAAGTATGCCCTGAAGGCTTGTTATGATGCTGAGAAGCATTGCGCAAAGCCCAAACAAAAGCGGAGCTGCAATTAATGTGGCGAACCCTATGAATATAACATAATTCATGACATTCGCTGATATCTCCTTTTTCATAATAGTTACTTCGTCAAGATTCCATGAGATTCTTGATATAAGGTCGCTTATCTTTCCTCCTGCGCTAAGGCCCTCATTCAAAAGGCTCACTGCCCTCTTCAAAAGCTTTGAGTCATACTTGTTTGCGAACTTGTTCAGCGCCTCGTTAAGGTCGTCCCCGCTCATTGTCCTTTTCGCAACAATCTCCATCTCTTTTGCAAGTGGCCCAAACCTTGGCCTGATTGCAAGCCACAATGCCTTGTCAATAGGCATGCCTGCCCTGAGGTTTGCAGCTGTAAATCCGAGATAGTCTGGAAGGTTTGCCTCTATCTGCCTCATCCTGTAATAAATCCTTAAGTTGATAACACTTATGAAAAGAAGCCAGTAAACTGCATAGAATATGAAAAAGGATATTACTATAACGCTTATGAACAGCACGATCTTGTTAAAGAGCCTGTAGAATTCAAATGACGGCATGAAAAATGAATAAACGCCAAGCCCAATGGCAGACACTAGTGACAAAAGTACAATAATCCTATAAACCTTTAGCAGGGGGACATTTGACTCTATAACCTGCATCTTGTCCCTTAAGTCCCTTCTTGTCTTGTTGGGCAAAAATATCCTTGATAGCTGCTGGCCTGCCATTTTACTCTGCCACCGATGGTCTTGACTGTTTAATTACATTAACGAACATTAGCTGTATGAATGCAAGCGCGCCTACTGCCATAAGCAGCACGCTGAGCGTAACCTGCAGTCCTGTAAAGCTTGATACAACAACAAGCATTATTCCGCCAAGCGCAGGCAGTATGACTGCAATCATCATATAGAACAATGCAAGCGAGTTAAGCTTTCTTCCATATCCCTTAACCTCAATAAGCTGCTCCCTTTCTATCTGGTTAAGGATAATCTCCAAGGAATCAGAAATGTCTGAGCCTGTCTTTAATGAGTTGACAATCTGCCACAGCAGTTTCCTTAGTCTTGGCGACGGGCTAAGCTCAATTGCCTGGTCAATTGCATCCTCGAGGGAGACTCCCGCCTCAACCATTTCAACTATTTCCTTGAAAGAGTCGCTTATTGTCCCGTAGTTTTTTGATACGCTGACAAATGAGTCGAATATAGGGACGCCAGACCAGAACTCAATAAGGAGATATCTTCCTGCAAACAATACTTCTGCATCAATATCCCTTCTTTTCTTTGCAATCTTGAGTGCAGGCGTCTTAAGCATGTACATGAACATCACAGGATACAGCACAGGAATAAGGACTAAAAGAAAGAAAAGCGGAAGCTCAAATTTTGAGAACATGAAAAAGCAGATTAGAAGTATTCCAAAAGTGAAGTACGAAGCTGCAAGCATGTTCTTTTTAATAAAGTCCCTTGGCTTCTTTGAAATGCCTGCCCTTTCCAAATCCATCTTAAGATTAGGAAATAGCTTCTCAATTTTTGCTAAAAAGTTTGAAATCACCCATCACCCTTTTTTTTTAAATTTTTAAAAATGAAAATATGAAAATTGCAAATCTATTTTGTGAAAGGCTTGCCCTGCCTTACAAACTTCATGATATTATCCTTGTTTGTGTAATACTCTGCCATAACCCTTCCAACGCCGTCGACAGTATTGACATTGAGCTTGACAAGGTACTTGAGCACATTTATTTTCTCATTGATGTCTTTCTTGAACTGTGATTCAGTCATTCCTGTGAACTCCTTAAGGTTGTTCATCAGCGCTTTGCTTTTGTTGAGCCTCTTCATCTTGTTTGTTGTTGAGTCATACTGAAGCAGTATGTTTGCGTCTCCTGTTGGAAGTATTTCTGCAATCTGGAATGTCCTTCTCAGGCCAGTTCTCCTGTTCCTGTGCTGTACAACTATCAATGATACTGCAGGAAGCATGGTCTTTGGGACATTAATAGGAGGAGAAACAAGCCTTGTTATTGTCTCTTCAACATTGTTGGCGTGGACAGTAGCGTAACAGCTGTGGCCTGTATGGATTGCCTCAAAAAGAACTTCAGCCTCTTTTGCCCTCCTGATTTCACCGACGCATATCCTGTCAGGCCTCATCCTTAAAGAGTTGACAAGAAGGTCAAGCATTGTAACCTCTCCTTTTCCCTCAGGGTTTGGAAGCCTTGTCTCCATAGGCACCCAGTGCAGGAATGTTGGAAGCTGCAGCTCCCTTGTATCCTCAATTGAAAGTATCCTCTGGTTAGGAGGAAAGAAATTTGCAAAAACATTAAGCATCGATGTCTTTCCTGTTGCAGTTCCTCCTGCAATTATTGTTGACATCTCATACTGAGCTGCAAGCCATACTGTTGCTGCAGCCTCATATGATATTGTGTTGTTCCTCAAAAAGTCTGTAATTGTCCAAGGCTTTGACGCAAACTTCCTGAATGTCATTGTGTTTCCTTTAACTGAAATAGGGGTTAAAGTTGCATTTACCCTCTCTCCTGTCTTCAGGTGCGCGTCCATCAGCGGGTCAAGAAGCGTTATCTGCTTGCCTGCTTTTCTTCCAATGATTCCAGAGTAATGCTTTATCTGGAATTCGCCTTCAAGAACAACATTTGTCTTGAGCCAGCCGTGGTTCTTGTGATAGACCCATGCAGGCTCGTCTGCATTGTTAATGACAACTTCCTCAAGCTTTGGGTCTTTAAGCAAAAGCTCAATTGATCCAAGGCCAAGGCTTCTCTGGATAAGGTATGAGCACAAGAAATTTTTTGTATCAGTATCTGCGTTCATGAAATGCTTGTCAACAAGCTTGACGATTGTGTCTGCAAAGGTTTTCTCAATAATCTTTTCCTCTTTAAGGTCTGAAAAGTCAAATCCCTGGAGGTGAACCTTTTCAAGAAGCTCGTCCCTGATTTTGTTCAGGATAATCTCTGTTGTCTTGCTGATGTTTGAGATAGAAAGCTCATATATTGGGACAAATTCCTTGTCTGCCTGGATAATCCTTATGCTGACGGGGATATTCTCTGACTTAAAGCTGTACGCCTCAAGAACTTTTGCCTTTTTATCAGACACTCCTGCCTTCACCTGCGACGGTGCTGCTGATGATTTTGCAAGTATTCTTGCTTTTGCATTCTTTAGCTTGTTGTGTTCTGAAGCTTTCATACCTTGCCTCCGATAACATTGTCAATTTTATTTATCTCTGACTTTACCTGGCTTATTTCTGAGCTTGATGCATTGTTCATCTGCATTTTCTTCAGCCTTTGCCTTAGCTTCTTTTTCCTGCTGTTCAATGATTTTATCCTGTTCCTTGTTATGCCCTTGTCAACCATGTCTTTCTGGTGAAGCGCCTTGTCTGTGTTAAGCACAATGTTGTCATATGATTTGAAATTTACAACAACAGGCTCTTTGCTTTTGCTGAAAATGCTTTTCAGCGACCTGAATACGCTTTCATTGCCAACGCTCTTATCAAAGTCAACTTCCTTAAGAAGCTGCTGCTTCTTTATCTCCTGCGGAATTGAAACATCAGCAGGCTCAGGCTTTGGCTTTGGAACAGAAACATTCTGCTTTGCAAGCCTGCTCAATGTTGAAAGAACAACCGGGCTCTTTACTTTTTTATGCATTGAGTCAAGCATTCCTTTTTCAAGAGCTTCTACACCTGTAACAACTTTCTCTTCTTTTCTTGGTTTTGCCTTTGGCCTTGCATGCGACTTGACTTTTTGTTTTGCCTGCAACTTCTTTTTTAATTCTCTTGCTTTCTGCAGTTCCAGGGGTCTGTTCTCTCTGGCCTTTAGCTGAAGCTTTTTTTGTCTTTCAAGCTCTTTTTGTTTTGTAAGCATTAATTTTTCCTGAACACTTTTTTGTTTTAATCTTTCTTTTTCCCTTAGCAGCTTAAGTTTTCTTTGCTCTTCAAGCTTCTGCACTTTCTGCTGTTTCAGTTCTTCAGCCCTTCTCTGCCTCTGAAGCTTTCTTTGCTCTAGAATATCCTGCCTTCTTTGCTCTTCAGCCTCTTTCAGCCTGTTCTGCCTGTACTTCTGGTAATCGCGCTTGAGCTGCTGGTATAATGTCTTGCTTCTTGAAACCTTTTCATAGCTTTCCTTGAGCTGCTCATTTGCATCATTGACTTTTGAAACATTCTGCTTAAGGCTTTCCTGCTCATGCTGGGCATCCTCAACCTGCCCCCTCAGCTTCCTGATTTCGGTAAGATATTTCATCTCATGCTCTTCCTTTAATGAAGAGAGCGACCTTCTAAGGCCCATTATCTTGTTTTTGAGCGGCTTGTCGTCAAGCTTCTTGAATGAGAATAAATTTATTTTCGGCGATTTCTTTTTTGCAACACTGCTGAACTTTCTCTGCAGGCTTGAATATTTTTTCTCTTCTGCATCAAGCTGGCGCTGCAAGACTTTTATCTGCGAAACATACTGGCCCTGCTGCCTTGTAAGCTTCTGGACTTTTTCCTTAAGGTTCTTGTCGCCGAATGTTTTGAAAGTGAAAAGGCTTACTTTTGAAGGCCTTTTTGACTGCGCAAGCTTGTTGAAGTTTGTTCTCAGCTTTGAATATTTATTTTCAGACTGGTTAAGCATTGCCTTAAGCATATTGATGTCAGAATGCGCCTGGACCTGCTGCCTTGCAACTTTGTGCAGCTGCTCTTTCATTGCCTTGTCGCCCACGCTCTTTAATGTTAGCAGGTTAATCCTTGTCTGGTTTACTTTTTTCTTCTTGACATTCTCAAAATTTTTCAGGACATCACTGTGTTCTGACTTAAGGACCTCATTTTTCCTTTCAAGCCTTCTTATGACATTCTGCTGGTGCTTCTGCATCTCGCGCAATGAAACCAAGTAATCATTAACTTTCTTAAGCTCTGCCCTCAGGCTTGCATCTATCTTCTGAAGCTCTTTTGCCTCAACACCCTTGACCTCGTCAATTTTTTTCAGTAGCTGCTTGTCAACACTGAATATCTCCTGCTTCAGGCCTTTTATTTTTCTTCCGACGCCGAGGCTTGTGAATTTCCTGACAACATCAAATACAGGGACTTTTACTGCGCCCCCCGATACCTGGGCTTTCTTTATGTCCTTTTGCTCTTTCTTTTTGAAAGCTTCAAGCTTTTTCTTGACTTCCTGCTCGTTTTTTGCAGCTTTCTCTGTCTGCTTTTTAAGAAGCTCGAACTGCTTTTTCAGCTCTTCGTCCTCTTTCTTTATTTTTTCTTCCTGCGCCTTTACATCTGCAAGCTCTTTTTTCAAATCAGCCGCAAGTATGTCAAGCCTTGTCTTTGGCTTGTCTTCATGCTTTCCAAATAATCCTGATAAAAATGATTTTTTCTTTTCATCCTGCTCTTCGCCGCCCTCGCCTTCAACTTCTGGCTGGGCTGCGGCTGTTTCGCCTTCTTCAACAGAAACATCCTGCGCCTGCTGTTTTGCGCCCGGAATTGAGAATGCCTTTCCTGCAACAGATGCATCATTAATATCCTGCTCCTGTATCTCAAAATCACCGGGGTCGTCAACACCAAGCTTTTTTGCTTTTTCTTTCCTTAGCCTTTCCTTTTCCTCGTCCTGCTTTTCCTTGTCCATTGCCCTCTGGAGCAGCGTGCCCCTGAGCTGTTTTGATTTTGCAGCCTGCTTTTTTACAGCATCTGCACTTATTAGGTAAGTGTTTGTAAGCTTGTACTCAATTGCAATAAGGCCTTCATCCTCAAGTATTGAAGCCCAGTCCTCAACAATCTCAGGAGAGAATTTTACTTTTTTTGCAGCTTCCTTAAGTGAAATCCTTTTTTTCTTTTTTACAATGTCAACAAGAAGGTCAACGCCTGTATGTATAAGGCCGTCATCAGAAGGAGCAGCTACGTTGACAACAGGTTCAGCCTTTGGACTAGGCATTACTGATTTCTGCTTCCTTTTCACACTCTTTTTCATACTCTCACCACTTAAAGTATTATGTTATTTAAAAATGTTCTGATTTATTAAATAGTCTCTCCGTCAACCTGATACAGCACAAGGTGCGCATCATCAAGCCTGAACCAATTTGGCATTTCGTTTATCTGGTGTGATGCGGGGTCGGAGCTGTTGCTGAAATATATGTAGTCGACTACAGACTTATCATAAACAGGCGCTCCCTGGCTTTCAAAAAATCCTACATTGACAAGGCTTTCAATCCCGTAAGGCGACGATGAAAGGTTGTTTTCAAGCCTCATCAAAAAGCTCGGCGCATTTGAATTGTTTGTGTAAAGGCTGTTCAAAGTATGGGAAAGCAAATTGCTTGGGTCAAATGTTGCATTCGCGCCTGATGTATAATCCCCTGAATAAGGAGTGATGTTTACAAAATTGGTAACTCTTCCGTATGAATAAATGACATAAAGCGGGTCCTCAAAGCCTTTAATGTTAATCTGTGATGTTGACTGCATCTCCCTTCCCCATTTCGCCGTGCTCATGCTGTCGCTTACATTTATTACAAAGCTTCCTGTGACATTGACAACCCAAGGAGTCACATGATATATTGTGACATTTGTGACTGTGATGTTCATTACAATGCCTTTCTTGTTTCCCTGGTACTGGACTCTTGAAAG
>JAHWHF010000077.1 GCA_019323415.1 Candidatus Woesearchaeota archaeon
AAACTTGCATTTTGCATCAACCAAATCTATTGGGTCAAGAAGCCTGCCGCAGTTCTCGCACTGGTCTCCTCTTGCATTCTCATAATTGCAGTGCGGGCATTTGCCTTCAACAAACCTGTCAGCAAGAAACTTGTTGCACTTCAGGCAGAAAGCCTGCTCAACCTCATCTTCAAATATATACTTGTTTTCGTTAAGCTTTTTGAATATGTCAATTGTTACTTCTTTGTTTGATTCAGAGCTTGTCCTGCCGTAGCAGTCAAAGCTGCACAAGAACCAGTTGTATATTTTTGTGTGAAGCTCAAAATATTTGTCTGTAAGCTGCCTTGGCGTGACTCCTTCCTGTATAGCCATTGCCTCTGTTGTTGTTCCGTGCTCATCTGTGCCCAATACAGATATTACATCCTCTCCCTTTGACCTTAAGTACCTTGCATATACATCTGCGCTAAGCACACACACCATATTTCCCAGGTGAGGCACATTATTCACATAAGGCAGAGCTGATGTTACAAGTGTTTTTGCCATATGCAGGCTGAGAAGCAAGTATATTATAAATCTTATGGTGATTCATAAGGTATATAAATAGGAATAATAATTCCAAAGCCATGAATAAAAAATTGACTTATGCGGCATTGGGTGTTGCTTTTGTATTAGTACTGGTTTCAGTTCTATATTTTGTCAGGATCCAGCCCTCATCACAGGCGCCTGACAAGATGATAAACCTCACTGTAAGGGTGCTGCAGGAAGAGACATCAGGAACCCGCAATGTATTTTTTTCAACAGGAGTGCAGAGCATTGACTTTGATGTTGAGATAAATTTGAATGATGATGTGTATTACCTGAAAAAGCTTGTATATTTCAAGACAAAGCTTCCTGTTGAGAAGCAGAAGATAACATACAAAGGCCAGGAACTAGAAGTCGGCAAGTCATTATACGAGTATGGCATTAATGAAACATCAAAAGTCCATATTGTTTTGCTTTAATGCCCAGGATAAAGCTTCTTTATTTTTAATTTGTTCAATATATTCAGGCTCTTCTCCATAGCTTTCTCATCGCCTGAAGGCAAATCGCATCTTCCTATATCACCTTCAAACACAGTATCGCCTGAGAATAATATGCCTTTCTCTTCATCATAAAGGCAGATTGAGCCCTTTGTATGCCCTGGAGTCTCAATAACCTTTAATTTCAAAGAGCCAGTGTCAACAACATCCCCATCATTTAATCTTCTGTCAACTTTTACTGGCTTCAGCTTTTTCAATGACCATTCAGCAAGTGTGGCTTTGCCAAGCTTTTCAATAGAATCAGCAGCTTTTTCAGAAGCCATAACTATTGGATGCCATTTCTCAACAATGTCATGAAGATATGTTATATGGTCATAATGGCAGTGCGTCAATATTACGATGTCAACTTTTTTATCGACATTAGAGCCTGCATCAATAAGAACCTTTTTCTTGTCATCTATATAATATGTAAGGCAAGTTTCACCGCTTACTTCAATATCTGCCATTTTATACATAGCCAAGCATCAATGCTATGAGCATTCCAATTCCAAGAAGCAAAATAATTATGCCTGCAATAAGGTGAAGGACCTTCAGCTTTTTTGTCCGCCATTCCTCTGCCTGCTCTGTTGTTGTGAATCCAAAATATATTGCAAATGTGATTATAAGCATTGGAAGGACAAAAATAAAGTTGTACAAAAGCAAGAGCAATAATGCGTATCCCCTTTCCGCAGCCTTTGCAAGCAAGCCAAGAATAACAATGTATGGGCCTGATGTGCAAGGAAGTAAAAACAAACTCACAACAAATCCAATCATGAAAGCTCCTGGAACAGATGTAACGCTCCTAAGAAGAGCTTTCATCTTAGGCCTCCATGTCATTGGAACTTCCATTACAAACCATTTTCCGTACCAGAAATAATCTTTCAGGTTAAACAATCCGACTATTATAGCGAGCACAGCAACAACTGCATAGAACCAGTGCGTCATTCCTGCAACCTGTATTGCTGAATAAAGGCCTACGCCCATAAGGTAATATGATATGAATACAGAAGCGCTGAATGCAAGCCCTGCAAACAATGCCCTTTTCTTGTGCTTTGTTGCAAGTATTGCTGCCATAAGTATGATAAGGACTGCAAATGCGCACGGGTTGATTGCATCAACAGCAGCTGCGCCTATAACTGCGCCTATTGTAATCTGGTCTTTTAATTTTGTTTTGCCAGGGTCATCTGTAGGCGAGCTGTCATCTATTATTTGTATTGACTCATTCACTTCAAGAGGTGATGCGCATCCTTCTTCAGCGCACCTTTTGATTTCATTCTCAATCTCAGTCCCAATTGCATCGCTGAAGCCGACAAATACTTTTTTGTCTATGAATACTGTCGGAACGCCCTGTATTTTTGTGCCGTATGCATCTGACATTTCCTGGAAAAGCTCCCTGTTCTCCTGGTTGAAATAAACTTCTTTTTCAACAACTACAAGGCTTGGGTATTTTTCTTTCATATCTTCAAGGAAAATCTTCAATTTGGCGCAGTGCGGGCAGCCCTGGCCGTAGAAATCATAAAGCTCAACAGTGCTTTGCGCATATGCAACAGGCAATATAAGCAAAGCAAGCAATGCCAATAAAATTGTCTTTTTCATAATCCTGAATGCTTATTGCTATTATTTAAATCTTCTGCCCCTTGCCCTTGGAGCATGCATGCTGTAATTGCCGCCTTCAATCTTGATTGCCTTTCCGTTCACTATTGCATCAGCAACTTTCCTGCGCGCAGCCCTGACAAGCCTTGCAAATGTTGGCTGAGAAATATTCATCTTTGAAGCAGCAGCCTCCTGCTCCATCCCCTCTAAATCCTTAAGCCTTATGGCTTCAAATTCATCAACACTTAATATTGCATGGTCCAGGCCTGCCATCCTTATTCCTGCCGGCTTGAAATAAGTCACGCCAGGCTCAAACCATACTCTTCTGCATCTTCTTGGTCTAGGCATTTTTCTCCTTTTCAAGAGCTTTTTTAACGTCCTGAAGCTCTGCTTCTAATTCGGCCTGTTCAGCTTCAAGTACTTTAATCTTTTGCTCTTTTGTCATCTCTACATTATTTCCAGCCTGGAAAAAGCCCATGCTTCTCCAGCCCAATCCTCTTCCGCGTCCAAGGCCCCTTCTCGCGCCTTTTCCGCACGGGCCCATTCCCCATCCTATAGGTCCTGTGCCCATTGGCCCTGTTCCGTCTCCTCCTGGCATTTTTATTACCTCCGTTATGAATGCTTATTCATAACTCATAATGAATATATATTCATAATAATATATAAATGTTTCGGTTTTAGAACGCTGTTTTTGAGGCTTTCACGCAATTCCAAAAGAAACAAAAGGTTGCTCGGACGGGTCATCTATCTCTACCCCCGTCTCAAGCAGCAAGGCGCATGCGATTAAGCAAACGCAGTTATAGAGATGGATATTAAATATAAATAGTTTGTGCAATCCCCGAAAGGGTACAATTAAGGTATTCTTTCAATCTGCTTTAGAAGGTAGTTGACAGCATCTTTTGTATCTTCGATTTCCTCTTTAACTTCCTCTTTTACCTGCGCCTCTGGCTTTGCAGCGCCTATCACATCTGTCTTGTCCTTTATTTTTTTCTGCACTTCAGAAAGCTGGTCGTCAGGCATTGGCTTTCTTTCCCACTGCAGCTCAATGTTGTCGTCAAGCTTTCTCGGCATGATGTCAACAGCAATGTGCGGCTTTAGCGTGTTTGCAACAATGTTTGTGCCGTGGAGGCCGAGTGTCTCGAACAATAATGATGAAATTATTGATGCAACCTTGAAAATATAAGTTACATCCTTTTTGTCAAGCTCGCTGAATGACTTTGCATGCTTTTTTGGAATAATCCTTACATGGCCAAGCGCAGCTGTCCCCATTACTGCTGCAAGCTTTTCATCCTCAAAGATAATTAAATCCTTGTTCTCCAGCCTTTTGCATATCTCACATTCCATCTTTGTTCAGCACGTCTGTTATCTTGTCAAGGTCAGCCTTTCCATTGCCCTTGTCTTCCTTTTTTTCCTCTTCGCCCTCTTTCTTTCCTGCTTTAAGCTCTGCAATTATTTCATCAATGTTGAAGTCAGCAAACATCTGCTTTAGCTGAGGGGTTGCTTCAACCATTTTCTTGAACTCTTCAGGCTTCTCAACCATTGTTTCCTTCAGCTTTGGGCTTTTCTCAATAATCTCAAACAATTTTTCCTTTGTGAGCTTCTCAGGCTTTTTCTTTCCGAGTGCAACAAGAAGCCTGTCCTTTATTTTTGGCATGAACTCTTTTACCTGCTCATCGCTTACAGCGCCTTCTTTCAGGTTGAAATTCTCAAGCCCGTCGCCTTCTTCTCTCGGGATTAGATGCAGTATAAAATGAGGCACCTGCTGGCCTGCAGCTCCTCCTGATGCAATAAACCATTCCATTCCCTGCACAAGCATGCTTTCCTCTATTGCCTTTGACACATCAACAGATTTCTCAAACATGTATGCAAAAAGGTCTTCAGGAATTATTGCAAGAAGAGGGTAATGCTGCTTTGGAAGCATAAGAGTGTGGCCTTTTACAGCAGGGTTTATGTCAAGCACAGCAAAAAGCTTTTCATCCTCATACACTTTTTTTGAAGGGAATTCTCCTGCTATAATCTTGCAGAAAGGGCAGTTTGCCTTCTGCTCCTCAAGAATCTCTTCTGTTGATTTTTCAGCCATAACCAATGAAAAGAAGCAATTGTATTTAAGCTTTTATCAGCTTTTCAAGCATTTCTGTTTTTTCCTTGAGCATATCAGCAGTCTTTGCCTCAACCCTCAGCCTTAGCAAAGGCTCTGTATTGCTCTCTCTCAGATTGAACCACCAGTCATCAAACTCAATGGTGGCTCCGTCCATGTAATCCTTTTTCCCGTCCTTGAACTTTTCTTCAATCCTTTTTATTGCAGCCTCTTTGTCCTCAACCTCAAAATTGATTTCAGGCGATGACGCATACCTCTTGACATCTGCAACAATCTCAGACAGCTTCCTGCCCTGCGACAATATGTTGAGCATCTCCATTGCAGCAATCATTGCGCAGTCTGCATTGAAAAAATCCCTGAAAAAATAATGCCCTGAAAGCTCTCCTCCAAACAATGCCTGCTCATTCTTCATCCTTTTCTTTATGTGCGCATGGCCGACCCTGTTTGGCAAAGGTATGCCTTTGTTTTCCTTTACAATCTCCCTTAATGCGTGCGTGCTTCTCAAATCATAAATGATCTTGCTGCCGGGATTTTCATTGAGAAGATATTTTGCAAGTATTATTGTAATTATGTCGTTACCTACAATTTCGCCTTTTTCATCAACAAAGCCAAGCCTGTCTGCATCGCCGTCAAATGCAATGCCCACATCTGCCTTTTCGTCGATGACTTTTTTCCTCAGCGACTCAAGGTTTGCATAGTTTAAAGGGTTTGGCTCATGGTTAGGGAAATTTCCGTCAAGGCCAAAAAACAATTCAACAACATCGCATGGAAGGGTTTTGAAAACAACAGGCGCAGTCAATGAAGCCATGCCGTTTGTTGCATCAATGACAACCTTCAATGGCTTGATATCTTTTGCAAATTTCAATACAAACTTCACATAATCATCAATAATGTCTTTTTTCTTTATGCTTCCTTTTTCAGCAGCATCTTCAAACTTGTTATCTTCAACAAGCTTCTCAATCACATCAATGCCGTCTTCATATGCAATTGCCTGCGCCTTTTCTTTTGCAAGCTTAAACCCGTTGTACTCTTTTGGGTTGTGCGATGCAGTAATCATTATTCCAGATGGGTTGTCATAAAATGCAATTGCGAAATTCAGCATAGGGCTTGAACACAAGCCGACATCTATAACATCTGCTCCCTGGTCAGTTATTCCTTTTGCAAGCGATTCAAACAAAGAATCTGAACTTAATCTTGTATCTCTTCCAACAACAACCTTTTTGACTTTTAGAAATGTTACAAAAGCCCTTCCTATCTTATAGGCCATATCTTCATCTAGCTGCTCTCCATAAACCCCCCTTATATCGTATGATTTGAAAATTCCTGCCATTTTATTCAAGATACTGCTTAAGGTCAGAATCAGCTGACATTTTTTCAACCAATTTCTTTACATCCTGCGCTTTTTCTTTTGAGCAAATCAATGTTGCGTCATCTGTCTGTATTACAATCATGTCCTTTACGCCGACCAATCCTATCAGCTGCTTGTTGCAGCAAACAATATTGTTGCTGCTGTCAACTTCTGCAAACTTTCCCTTTTTTGTATTGACAACATTGCCGTTGTCATCTTTTGGGAAATGCCTTTCAATTGAAAGCCAGCTTCCAACATCATCCCAGTCAAAGCTGCCTTCAACAACAACATCATCCTTTACGCTTTGCATGACCCCAAAATCAATGCTGATTGGCTCAAGGTCATTGAATACCTGCTCAATAACTGCGAATTCCTGGTCGCTTCCCAGAGCACCCTTTATCCTCCTAAGCCCTGCATGCAGGCCTGGCAATGCCCTTTTAATCTCATCAAGAATTACAGAGCATTTCCACATGAACATTCCTGAGTTCCACATATAGCCTTTTTCAACAAATGTTTTTGCAAGCTCTGCATTCGGCTTTTCAACAAACTCATCTGTTGCAAAGACGCGTATGCCCTCTCCTTTCAAAACCTCGCCCGGCTTTATGTAGCCGTATCCTGTGCTTGCAGAAGTCGGCTTTATGCCTATTGTCACAAGCTTGCCCTGCTTTGCAAACTCAAGGCCAGTCCTTATATGATGGAGAAAGCTTTCAGTGTCTTTGATGTAATGGTCAGCAGGCAGTATAATCATAACAGCGTCATCAAGGTCCTGCATAAGCTTCACAGCTGCAAAGCCGATTGCAGCAGCAGTATCCCTTGGCACAGGCTCTATGATGTAGTTGTCAATCTCAGGAACCATTTCCATTATCTGCTCATGTATGTGCACGCCAGTTGAGATGTATATGTTGCCGACATCAACAAGCGGAAGAATCCTTTCAACTGTATTCCTGATTAATGTTTTTCCCTCAAACAATGTAAGGCACTGCTTAGGGCATCTCTTTCTTGACAAAGGCCAGAACCTTTCTCCTTTGCCTCCTGCAACTATCACCGCTTTTATTAACATTGTTCAATGTGAGAAAAAGCTCCTATATAAACATTACTTTATAAGTTCGCCAATAAGATAATGGCTTTTTGCCTTTGTGATTTTCACGTTTACAAACTGGTTCAATATGTCTTCATCGCTTTCAACAACAACTGTCTTGTATGCAAAATTCCTTCCGTTATAGTTTCCATGCTGTATGTTCTTTTCATCAATTATAACAGGGCCTTTCCAGCCAATCCATTTTTCATTGTTAAGCTTTCCAACATTGTTGTGAAGCTCTGTAAGCTGCCTGCTCCATTCCTTTGAAATGTTGCCGTGCACCTGGTTGTCCATGTAGTATGACCTTGTATATTTTCTTGCAACAAACCTTGATATGTTAAGCACATCTGGCTTTATATCGCTTATCAGGTTAAGGCTGTCCTTGAACTGCTCCTCTGTCTCGCCAGGAAAACCGCATATTATGTCTGTTGATATTGTTATGCCGGGGATTTCATTTTCAAACCTGTCAACAATAAGCATAAACTCTTCAACATTGTATTTCCTGTTCATTGCCTTCAGCACTTGAGTGTTTCCTGACTGCACAGGTATGTGGATGAACTTGAAAACCTTGTCAAGCTTGTAAACCTCAATCATCTCATCCAATATTGGAAGAAGGTTGCTTGGGTTCATCATCCCAATCCTTATCATAAAGTTGCCTTCAAGCGCAGCCAGTTTTCTCACAAGCTCAGGCAGCTTTGCTTTTCCAGAATCAATGCCATAGCATGCATTGTCCTGGCTTGTCACCCATAATTGTTTGCACTTTTCCCTTATCGCCCTTTCGGCCTCTTCTATTATTGCATCTTCAGGGTATGAAAAAAGCTCTCCTTTGATCAGCTTTACAGAGCAGTATGCGCATTTGTTGTTGCAGCCTGTAAGTATTGGAAGAATTCCTATGCCCTGATTATTCCTTACCCTTTTCCCGAGCTTTACATCATTCTTTACAGCCATGTCATCTATGACTTCATCATTTCTTGCCTCTTCAACAATAGAGACAATGTCCATTATATTGTGCGTTGATATAAAGCAAGAGTCAGGAAGCGCCTCCCTGAACATTTTGTATGATTTTTTAGGTATGCATCCTGCAAGTATTATTTTTTTGCCAAGCTTTTTCACTTCTTCTATAGAATCAAGAGCTGTTTTCTCTCCTTTGACAGTGCATATGTTAAGAACTATGATGTCAGCATTATCCCTGTTGCTGACTATGTCAAAGCCTGCTTTTTTCAGCAAGCCTGCCATTATTTCAGATTCTGCAAAATTATTTGTACAGCCGTGTGTCTGAAAATAGATTCTTTCCATATAACCCCCGAAAATCCCATATTCAAGCCCCATATTTAATGCTTTCGCTTGCGAAAAGCTTATATAGTCTGGAAAACATATATTATTTATAGGGGGTTAAAATCACAAGACAGATTACAGTAAAGCTTAATGAAGCAAGATTTAAGCCGCTATTAGACCAATTTATGTGTGTTAAAAAAGGAAGCACAAACTCTGATTCTGAATGTGTTGGCAAATGCATATGGTTCTGCTATACCTTTGGCTTCCAGAAAATACCCCACTTTAACAATCAGACTCATTTTGAGATGATGGCAAAAATGAGAAACATGACAATGGAAGAAATGCTTGCAGAAATGGGGAAAAAATACAAGGATTTTGTTGAAACTGGAAAACCAGTATAATTCTATAATTTATGCATAATTGGTCACCAAAAATATATAAATATCCATATTCTGGCATTAAATGAGGTGCATCATATATGGAAAACGAAAGCGCAGAAACAATAAACCTAGGTGCTTCTATACAACTTTCAGGCTTCCGCGACTTGGACGGCGGAAAAATGGTTGTCCTCAAGAAACTTGTGGGAAACCATGTAAGAAAAATATCAGACAATTGCGAGAAATTCGTAAACCTGACATTGGTTATGAAGCCTGTTGGCTCAAACCAAAACCAGTACGAGATACACGGGAAATTAGTTGATGAAGGAAAAGTGATTACTTCTGAGGCAGTTGACAGGAACTTGTTTGTAGTGGTGGACAGAGTATTGACCAAAATATTTAATGAAATAAAGAAATGACCGAATTGCTAAGCCCGGCAGGAGACTGGCCCAGCCTTAATGCTGCAATATCATCAGGATGTGATGCCGTTTACTTTGGAGTAAAAGGCCTCAATATGAGGGCTGGCGCCAAGAATTTTGAGATACAGGAACTTTCTAAGCTGGCAAAGAAATGCCATGACAATAATGTAAAATGCTATTTGACCCTTAATGCAGTTATGTATGATGATGAGCTTGCAAAGATTAAAAAAATAATTCAAGAGGCAAAAAAGGCAAAGGTTGATGCAGTTATTGCATGGGATTTCTCAGTAATAAATGAATGCAGAAAGCAGGGCATTGATGTGCATTTGAGCACGCAGGCTTCTGTAAGCAATTTTGATGCGCTTGAATTTTATTCAAAATATGTCTCAAGGATAGTTCTTGCAAGAGAGCTGAGCCTTGAGCAGATAAAAGAGATTAAGCAGAAAATCAAAAAGCACAAACTCAATATTGAGATTGAAACTTTTATCCACGGCGCAATGTGCGTTTCTGTTTCAGGAAGGTGCTATACTTCGCAGTTTTTGTTCAGGAAAAGCGCAAACAGGGGGGAATGCCTTCAGCCATGCAGAAGGCAGTATAATGTAAAGGATATTGAGACAGGAGATGAGCTGAAGCTTGAAAACCATTTTGTAATGAGCCCAAAAGACCTTTGCACAATTGATTTTATTGATAAAATGATTGATGCTGGAATTGATGTTTTTAAGATAGAGGGAAGGAACAGGGCTCCTGAATATGTTGGAGTTGTTACAGAATGCTACAGAAAAGCAATTGATGCTGTAAAGCAGAAAAAGTTTACAGAAAAGCTGAAGAAAGAG
>JAHWHF010000078.1 GCA_019323415.1 Candidatus Woesearchaeota archaeon
AGTGATTGAAGAACTGCACCGTCATTTGTCACATGATGAAAAGTGAGTATTCCTATTTTTTTCATTTTATCCTTTTGTAAAGCTTAATGTGTCTAGCAGTTATATTTTTTGCATTATCTGTCTGTATAAGCTTGTAGCCCGCAAGACCCATTTTCTTTGCCAGCTTTGGGTTTTTTATTAATATTTGCATTTTATCAGCCATTGCCTTGAAATCCTGCTTAGGGACAAGATAGCCGTTCTTGCCGTTAATTACAAGCTCTTTATTGCCGCCTGAGTCTGCAGCAATTATTGGCTTTTTTGCAGAAAATGCCTCAAAGATTATCCTTGACAATGATTCAGGAACAATTGATGCCTGAAGCACAAAATCTGAATTAAAATATTCATTTTTAATCTGCTCATAACTGATTTTTCCCAAGATTTGTATCCTGTCTTTAAGGCCAAGCTTTAGTGCAAGTTCTTTAAGCTGTTTTTCATAGCTTCCTGTGCCAGCAATTCTCAGTTCAGCATCTGTATTTTTTGAAATAATGTCAAAAGCCTTTATTATTGTCTGGAAACCTTTTGCTTTTACAAGAAGGCCTGCTGTGAATATGGTTGTTTTCTTTGTTTTCTTTGGTTCTGGCTTCCACTCAGGCTTTGGTACATGTATTGTTGTAATTTTATCTTTTTCAATGCCAAATTTCATTAAATTTCCTTTGACAAAATCACTAACTGAAACAAAATAATCTATTTTCTTTGAAAATTTACTTAACTTATTTTTCCTATTATAGAAATATGGATATAAAACAGGGGAAAGCCATGCTTTTTTGCCCAGAGTTTTCTTTAGGAACTGCCTGTATTGTTTTTTTGAAGCATTGAATACAAAATTGCCTTTTTCATCAAAGCAGTCAACATTGCATTCAAACCTGAAATCACGTACAGTCATTACACTTGGGATTCCGAGTTTTTTTGCTGCTTTTACTGCAGGAATCATTATTGAGAAATCCTGCATATGCACAATATCTGGCTTTTCTTTCTTTAATATTGAAAGAATCTTTCTGTACATATAAAAATCACAACATGGAGTGCCAATCATAAGCACATTATGGGGCATGAATCCTGCCATAGGCAAAGAGTATGCTTTGCATGGCATTTTTTCTTTCAATTTTCTTGTTACAATAAAAACTTTCTCTGATTCAGCCAGGCCTTTTGCCAAAAGATAGCTGCTTATCTCTGCGCCTGATGTCTTCTCACCAAGAAATGTGCCAAGAATTGCTATTTTCATTTTATGTATCTCAAAACATCCTCAACTTTTATTTTTTTCATAAAGTCTTTTCTTTTTGGAAGCCTTCCGTATGTCTCATATTCCTCTTCATATATTGACTGGTCTTTCCATATTGAATGCGATTCTTTATGCACAGGGCCTTTTCTTGCAGGGTTTGTCGGGCCAAATAAAGCAATGATGTGCTTGTTTACGCCTGATGCAAGGTGCATCGGCCCCGAGTCATTGCAAACTATCCATTTGCATTTTTCCATGAAAGCTGCGGACTGCCCTATTTTTGGACCTGCGACATTGAATATTTTTTTGCTTCCTATTGTTTTTATTATTGAATCATTCAGCTCAAAATCTCCCGGGCCGCCAATAAGAATTACTGAATAATTTTTCTTAACAAGCCTTTTTGCAAGCTCAATAAATTTTTCAACAGGCCATCTTCTTACAGGCTCGTCGCCAACACCTATGTTTTTTGCACCGCCAGGCACAAGGCCTACTGCTTTTCCAATCTTGTTTTTCTTAAAGAACCTAGCAGCATAATCTTTGTCTTTTTTTGGTATAAAAAATTCTATAGTTATATCATTTACATCCATGCCCAAGAATTTGGCAAGCTCTGCATAATATTCAGAGTCATGCTTCACAGGACCATATTCTACATTAAGATTGTTTGCAAAGCCTTCGCCATGCCTGTCAAAGCCTATCCTGAAGCTTCCAAACAACGAAGCAAGAACTGCAGTCTGCCATGATTTATCTAAAACAAATATCAAATCGTAATTTTCCTTCCTTATGCCTTTTGCAAACTTCAAAAGCTGAATATATTTCCTGCCAAAAATCATCTTATCGTCAAAAGTTATTAGCTTGCCAAGCCTTTTGTTGCTCTCAAGCGAAATCTTTGACCAGTTTCCAACACAATAATCAACTTTGTAGCCTGCCTTGTCAAGAGCCTTTACCAAAGGAGTTGACATAAGGACATCTCCTATAGCGCCTATCTTGAAAATAAGAACACGCTTTATATTATTTGGAAGTTTCCCTTTCTTAAGCAGATAAAAAACAGAGCCTAAAGAACAAACTACTTTTGTAAACATTTTATCTCGTTGCTTCTATTATTTTTGTTGTTGACTTTCCCTTTACCAAAGGGATAATCACTACTTTTCCGCCATATTTCTTGACAACAGGTGTTTCAGGCATATCATCTGCCTTGTAATCCCCGCCTTTAACATGTATGCTTGGCTTAACCTGCCTTATTATTGCGCTTGGCTCATCCTCGTCAAAGAAAACAACATAGTCAACAAATGATAATGCAGCCATTACCTCTGCCCTTTCCCTTTCATTGATAATAGGCCTTGTTGGGCCTTTCAGCCTCTTGACAGAAGCGTCTGTGTTAAGCCCAAGGACAAGGACATCGCCAAGGCTTTTTGCCTTTTCAAGAAGCCTTACATGGCCTACATGAAGAATGTCAAAGCAGCCGTTTGTAAACACAACAACCTTTCCCTGCGCCTTGAGCTCCTTTGAAATCTGCTCAATCTGCTTCCTTGTCTTTATCTTTGTCTGCTCCTGTGTAAATATGTCCTCAAGCTCTTTCTGGTGAACAGGTGCAGTTCCGAACTTGCCAATCTTTATTGCTGCTGCATGGTTTGCAATTATTGCAGCCTCTTTCAAGTCAGCGCCTGCTGCTACACCAAGAGCCAAGGCTGCAACAACAGTATCTCCTGCACCGCTAACATCATAAACTTCTTTTGCCTCGGTAGGCAAATGTGTTACACTGCCGTCAAGCTCAAAAATGCTCATTCCATTCCTTCCCCTTGTTAGGACTATGTTTGAATTAAACCTCTTGACAAGCTGCTTTCCCAAAAAGTCAACGTCTTCCTGTGTCTTTGCTGAAAAGTTGAACACAGATTCTGCCTCTTTCTGGTTTGGAGTCATAAGATAGAAGTCTGAATATATTGAAGACTGCTCTGGCTTTGGGTCAACAAATATGTTTGTCTTCTTTTTCTTAAGCTCAGCCAGTATCTTTCTTGTTATTGTGCCCTTTGCATAGTCTGAAACAATTATTGCATCAAACTTGCCTGCAGATGAAATAGCATCAACAACCTTTTTCTCAACATCAGGAAGTATTGCTGCCTTATCCTCCCTGTCTATCCTAACTATCTGCTGGCTCTGGCTGATCATCCTTGTCTTTCTTATTGTAGGCTTGGATGAATTAATAAGAACAGATTTTATGCCCTTGTCCTTGAGGTGCTTTTCAAGAATTTTCCTTGCCTCATCATTGCCTGTAACTCCAATAAGCTTGCAGTTTGCTCCCAATGCAACAATGTTGTTGGCAGTATTTGCCGCACCCCCAAGCCTGTACTCGTCATTCTTCACGCTTAAGACAAGAACTGGAGCTTCCTGGGATATCTTCTCAGCATGGCCGAATACATACTCATCAAGCATTATATCGCCTACAACAAGTATATTTTTGCCGCTGAAGTCAGCTATAACATCCTGCCTTTTTTTCATTTTATTTAATTATCGGCTGTAGTATATTTAAAGGTTTTCAATTGCCAAACATGCTGTTTTCTATGAGCTTGCAGAGCACATGGATGACTGTGCTGTGGCACTCCTGTATCCTTGCTGTGGCCTCAGAAGGCGCTATGAAATTCTCAATTCCAAGGCCGGCCATCTTGCCCCCGCCCCTGCCTGTAAAGGCTATAACCTGCATTTCTGCGGATTTTGCAGCCTCAATTGCTTTAATCACGTTTGGAGAATTGCCAGATGTGCTTATTGCTACAAGAACATCGCCTTTTTTGCCAAGCGCCTCAACCTGCTTTGAAAATATCTGCTCAAAGCCATAATCATTGCCGCATGCTGTAAGAACAGAAGTGTCTGTTGACAATGCAATCGAAGGCAAAGCTTTCCTGTCTTTCTCAAACCTTACAACAAGCTCTCCTGCAAAATGCTGTGCATCTGCAGCACTTCCGCCGTTGCCGCATATAAGCACCTTGTTTCCTGCTGAAAGGCATTTTACCAGCATATTGGATATCTTATTAATCTGCGGCGCCATATCCAATAACTTCTTTTTTGCATCTATGCTGTCATTAACCAGTTTTTTTATTAGCTCTTCTGACATTTTATTTCCTCTTAAGTTTTTCAAATGCTTTTAAGACTTCTTTTACAGTTATCTTTTTCATGCACTGCTGGTATAATTTTGTCCCATTGTATATGCATTCTGGGAATATTCCCTTTTCATTAAGTATGCATGGGCTGC
Source organism: Candidatus Woesearchaeota archaeon (assembly GCA_019323415.1). GTDB lineage: Archaea > Nanobdellota > Nanobdellia > Woesearchaeales > WJKV01 > JAHWHF01. The sequence continues at coordinate 4,497 of JAHWHF010000078.1, forward strand.
ACTGCACCTTATGGTATAATGCAATGTTCTTTTTTCCATAGGGACCCCATAATTTGGGAGTATTAGGGCCGAACAGTCCTATTGTCTTTACGCCCTGCGATGCTGCAACATGCATCGGCCCTGTATCATTTGATATGAAAATACTGCATTTCTCTATCAGGTAAAAGCTTTCAGTTACTTTTGTCTGGCCTGCAAGATTATACGCATTATCCTTGTGCTTCATCATAGACATTATCTTTTCAACAA
>JAHWHF010000079.1 GCA_019323415.1 Candidatus Woesearchaeota archaeon
ACAAAAATCATAAACCCTGGAATAAGGTTTGAGTTCAAGGACGGCAAGTTCAAGATATATCCAACTGTAAGCAGTGTTAACTCTTCACAGATTGATAAATTGTACGATTATTAGACAGAGTTAGAAATCAGTCAGCTGGGTGTCTTTGACACTCAAAATCTTTGTATTGCCTTCTTTTCCGCCTTTTGTTTTTTCTGCTGAAATAAACTTTCCTTTCTCAAGCTTTTCTATCCTTCTCTGAAAGCTTTTATAGCTTATGTCTGAGCCAGAGTCCTGGAACTGCTTGAACAAGTCTCCAATCTTATGGTTTGGGTTAAGCTTGATAAGCTCAAGTATTTTTTTCTCATCTTCTGTAAGCTCTTCCTTGTCTTTTGCAAAAAACTCGTCAAGCTTTGCTATGCTTTTCTTTGCATGGTCAAGCTCAATCTTTCTTTTTGCATGCTGTTCTGCAATATTTCCTGCCTCGCGAAGAAGGTGCAGGCCTTTCCTTATGTCCTTAAGGTCAAATGTCTTTGCAACAACCAAGTCAAAAGCATCATCAGACCATACTCCTTTCACAAAAGCAAAGTCCTTTCTCTGGTTAAGTATGCCTTCTGTTTCCTGGAAATTGTAAGGCTCAAACTCAAGCATCTCAGGGTTAAGCCTTGACTTAATCCTGTCATCAATCTGCAGAACATCCTCTTTGTTGTTTGAAATAAGGAATATGCTTTTCCTGTACAGTTTCTCAAGGAAAGTATATAGAAAATCAAGGTCCTCTGCCTTGTCAATCTCGTCAAAAACAAGGACTGCGCCGTTAAGCTTGTTAAGATTCTCAATAACAATGTTCATAAGCTCGTTTGTCTTTTTGTTCATTGTCAGCCTATAGCCTATGACATTGCATATCTCAATTACAATCTTATATGTTGTATTGTGCTGCCAGCAGTTCAGGTAAACAGGCAGTACCTCGTCTGTCTCTTCTTCAAGCTCTTCAAGAACCTTTTTGCATGCTGCTGTCTTTCCAATTCCTGGTGTGCCGTATATGAACAAGTTCCTGCCGTTTCTTCTCACAAGCAAAGGCTTTATGCATAACGCCATCTGCTCCTGCTGAGTCTCCCTGTAAGGAAGCTTTTTTGGAAGAAAATCATAATCTAGCGCAACCTCGTTAAGAAACAGGCTTTCACTGTCCGACAGCATATCCTTAAAAAGAGCCATAGTTTCAGAATTTAACAAGAAGTTTATATAAGTTTTGGCTTATGGCAAGTCTGCTATCACCTTATAGAGATATCTTTCTTCATGCTCTTTATAAAGCTCAAACCACGGGCCGCAGTCAAACTCTTTGTCAGAAAGCACGTATTTGTATTTGTTTGCTTCAACATCCTTCATAAAGTCCTCGCATCTTGTCTCCATGCCCTCGCCTGGATTGAAATAGCCAAAAGGTATGTCTGTCAGTAACTTGATTGGCCTTGAATTGATATTGTATGTTACAACAAAACTGCCATCTATCTGATTGATCAAGTCAACATCCTGCGACTCAATATAATGGTAGACATCAAGATGAGCAGGCACATCAACATAGTCATGGAAAGTGTACACAAATACAAAGAGTGATAATGCAACTACAAATGCCAAAAGCACATAATTGCTGTATTTGAAATGTAGCTTTGGCTTTAGCTTCATCAGCATAACAACAACAAAAGCCAGGCCAATCGCAGCCGGCACTACAAGAGAAACATTAAAGAAAATAACAAGCCTTAGATAATGTATAAGCACTGAGCCAACATCCCATCTTATGTACTGGTTATAATAAAAGAACAATCCTAAGAATAATGTCCATATTGCAACTATCTTGTATTTCTTAAATGCAATAAGTAGGCCCAAGATTGCAAGCCCAAATGCAATAATGCCAAAAAAGAAATACATCTTGTACTGGGGCTCAAATGATGCATAGACTACTGGGAAATTAACTCTTTCCCACATAAAGATAAGAGTCTCAACAAGCCCTCCTTTCTTAAGAACAGAAAATGTCAACAAAAATGACAGGAAAGGTATTATCAAACTTACACCAACCAAAACTATGTGCCTAATAATAAATCTCAGATTTATAATCAGATAAATCAAGCCAACAATAAATGAATAAACTGCCGCATAAGGGTAAATAACTGCAATTCCAAACATAAAAATAAATGAAATAAAGAAAAGCTTGATTGAATCTGACCTTACTGCCCTGTAAATTGTGTAAAAGAACAAGAATACAAGCGGCATGTTCAATGTGACAGCATTAAAGAACCATGGGCCCATGACATTTACATTACTTTTAAGTGAGGCAAAGAAAAGCATTGCAAAGATGGCTGCCCATGGGTTCTTAGTTAATTTTTTTACGAAAACAAATAATATGAAAGAAGAAATTATCATGACAATTGCAGGCAGGAACTGGAATGATGTCTGCCAGTCCAAACCGCAGACTGCATATAGCATTGCTGTGAACAAGTATATGCCTGGCTCTGTCTCAGTATACTCCTGAAAGCTTGTCCTTGACTCTTCATGGTTCAATGATTGATAGTCAAGCGATGTTAACGAGTCTCTTGCAATCCTCCATTCATCTGCATGCAGAGGATATTGGTAATTATAATGAGGATAGAATACAACAAGTCCAGTAATGAACAATACAAGAATAACAAGGCAAGGAATCATATATTTCATGTACTTTGGTTGGAATGAATCATATGACTTTTCTATCTGGCCAATAGGGATTTTTTGCTCAATGAGGGCATCTTCTATTTCCTTTTGCGTAAATTTAGATTTGTTTTTTAAAACATAATCTTTAACATCTTTATCTTCATATATCCTTTTCTTTAAAACAGATTTCTTGTAGACAAAAAGGCCATAGCAAACAGCAAAAAACAAAACATATGAGATTACATCCCCTGAAGCTGAAAGCTTGCCGAGATTAGAAAGCAAAAGCCCGAAAAATACAGATATGAAAAGAGAAAACCCAAGTGAATAAGCAATTCTTTCCCAAACATCAATTTCCTCTTTCCTGAAAAAAAGTATGCTTAAAAGAAAGCCTGGAATGATTATAAAAAACGGAAAACTAACTAAAAACCATCCTACATTGCCCATTCTTTGCCTCTTTTTGGGATTTTAATGAAAAAACGATCTGAGAATTTAAATAGCTATCGGTAAAACAACAAAACTCACAACTTCAAAACTTCTTTGACAGGCGCAAAATGAAAGTCTGTAAGCAGCTTGTCAAGCTTCTTTTTTGTTGAACTCAAATTTGTATAATGCCTGAATCTCTTTGAAAACTCAACCTTCTGCTTTGGCTGCTTTGGGTCAAATTCCCAAGGGTGCAGGTATATTATGGCAGGCCTGCCCTGGTTGTTTATCTTTCTCAACGCCCACCTTGTGAAGAAATAAGGAAATACCCTAAAATATCCTCCTCCTGAAACTGGAAAATTAACACCAAACAATTTGACAGTTGATGCGGGAAACTCTTTAATGCCGTCTATCACATATGGGCTTACTGGCGCATCTGATATGCCATAATCAGGATGTGTTATTGGAAAAATAGAAGCGTCATATTTCAAGCCATTCTTCTTTAATATGTCAATAGCCCACAAGCTGTCTTTTGTTATTGAAAAGCTTGCTGCCCTGTGGCCTATTACTTTTTTCTTTATCAGCTTTTCCAGAACAGATATTGACTTTTTCAAGTCAGAAGCAAACTCTGTTTTTGTCTGGCTGTACACCAGCTTGTGCCTGTAGCCGTGTGTTGCTATCTCATGGCCTTTTTTTGATATAAGCTTGATTAAGTCTGGAAATTTTTCAGCAACCCAGCCGAGAACAAAAAATGTTGCCTTGACATCATGGTCATCAAGAATATTGAGTATTTTTTCAACATTCTGGTCCAATCTTGGCTGGTATATTTCCCAGTCCTCAAACTTTATGAAAGACTCAAAATTATGTACCATGAACCAATCTTCTACATCAAATGTCAGCGCATTAAGCATGCTTGATGTGAGAAGTAATGGATATAAAAACTTAACTGAATAGAAAACATAAGCTTTTTATAGGAATTTCCAGTAAATAAACAAAAAAGAGAGATAGGAATGGAATACACTATAGAGAAACTGGATGAATCAAGGTTTAATGAATGGAATGATTTTGTTAATTCTCATGATGGGCTGTCAATATTCCATACAATTGAATGGAAAAAGCTGTTAGAAGATGTGTTTGGCTACAGTCCAGAATATTATTTTGTCAAAAATAATGAAAACAGGATAGTGGGAATAAGCCCTGCTTTCAAATGCAAGACATTTTTTGGCAAAATCATTATGAGCATGCCTTTTTTTGAATATGGCGGGCCTTTTGTCGAGCAGGGCTACGAATCTGCATATAATGATATTTTCCAGATATATAAGCAGAAAGCTGAAGAAGGAGAAGTCAAGCTTGTAAAGATCAGATGCCTGCCAAGTTTTATTGATTACAGCCAGTTTGGCATACAGGATTATGCAAAACAGGTCGAGGCATGGGACTTTATTCTTGAACTTCAAGGCAAGGATTTTGAAAAAGATATATGGAACGGCTATGCAAAGGATTCAGACATAAGGACAAATATAAGGAAATCAATAAAAAAAGGCGCAAAGCTAAACAAAGACAAAGACTGGCAGCGATTGTATAAGC
>JAHWHF010000080.1 GCA_019323415.1 Candidatus Woesearchaeota archaeon
AGCTTGAAAGCCAGGCGCAATAAAGAATGAAAAAAATTCTTGACAACGTCATTGACTCCTTGAATAAGTCATTTGAAAAAACATCAACAAAAATAATTTTTTCTTCGCAAAATTACAAACCCTTTCTGCTTGACAAAAAGAATTTTCATCCTATAACTGTCTCGAATGCCGAAAAAAGGAAAATCCTGTTTGTTGACGGAGGGAATTCTGTGATACTTGACTCTGCTTCATTTGTTGTTGAGTTTGTGAGGGTGTTTGGCTGTATTTTTGAGGGCAGGAAATGCATTAAAAAAAAGAAAAAAGAATTTTTTATTGTCGTCAAACTTGAAAAATCACAGAATAATTTTGTTTATTCAACTGAAATGTTCCCGGTTGATGGAAAATCTTCAGAGCCTGCATTTTTGAAATTTGATATTTTTGAAAAAAGCTTAAAGGCTGACGAAGACAGCAGCTCAATAAGCCAGGTTGCAGGGGCAGTAAGAAGGTTTTTTGAGCTTGAGCTTGCAAAGGAGCTCACAGAATGCCTTCAAAAAGGCGATGTTGTTGTGCTTGACGGCATACTGAAAACAAATTCATTGCACGAGAAGAGATTCTTTGACGGCCTTTGCTCTGCGGTTAATAAAAAATCGCTTGTACTTTGTTCTGTTGCAAAAACAACAACATTGTTAACAGATTCAGGCGATTCTGCTGTCATGTGCCTTTCAAAAATTGCGCCAAAAGGCAACTGGTATTATCATCCTGTTGTTGAGATAACTGATGAAAACCACAAGGCAGATTTGTTTTTTGCAAAGCTTCACAATAATTCTAATTATGTATTTAGGGTGGAATTTTACAAGCAGTCTGATTACCAGCCGCAAAAGTTGTTCTCTCTTTTGGCATCAAACAGCTCTGATCCTGTATTCCTTGGCTATCCGTACGGCCTTGTGTATGCAGACAGGCATGCAAGGGTATCAAACAGCGAGTCAGATTACCTTAAGACAATATTCATAAAAAACAGAAAGCTCAGGGATTATTCAAAGAGCAACGCCGCCCATAGCGTTCTTGACAGCGTAAGTTAAGTAAGATTTAAATAACAATTTTGATTCAGGGAATATAATAAAGAGGTGCAACAGATGTATGATATGATTTGTGTCGGTTCTGCAACAGTTGACTGTTTTGTTTCTACAGGAAATAGGCTTTTCCAGAAAGCCCACAAGAATTACATCCATGTGCCTTTTGGCCAGAAGATACTTGTTGATGACATTAAGTTTGAGACAGGCGGCGGAGCAACAAATACTGGAGTTGGGTTTTCAAGGCTGGGCCTAAAGACTGCTGTAATCTCAAAGATGGGCTTGGGTACAAACTCAAAAAGAATTGTCCGCGAGCTTGAAAAGGAAAAGATTGACTGCTCACTTGTTGTAAGAAAACAGGAAGCAAGGACAGGCTTTTCAGTTGTCCTTGATGCAAAAGGAAAGGACAGGACAATACTTGCTTTCAAGGGCTCTAACAATAACTTAAGGCTTAATGAGGTCAGCAAAAGCAAGCTTAAGACAAAATGGTTTTACTTTAGCTCAATGATGGGAAGCTCATTCAATGTTGTTGAGAGCCTGTCTGATTACGCGGTCAGGAATAACATTAATGTTGCATTCAACCCAAGCTCATATGTTGCAGTAAAAGGAACTAAATATTTGAGGAAAATCCTTAGGGCATGTACTATCCTGATACTTAACAGGGGGGAAGCGTGCGAGCTTCTCCGAAAGGACTACAAGACAAACATTGATATTTTGCTTAAGTCGCTTTTTATGCACGTGCCAAGGCTTGTTGTTGTAACTGACGGCGAAAAAGGGGTTTATGCTTTTGACGGCACTGTCAAGTATTTTCTTAAGGCATCACCAATAAAGATTGTTGAGACAACAGGAGCAGGTGATGCATTTTCATCTGGATTTATTTCAGGAATTATCCAGGGAAAATCTATAGAGGACTCTTTAAGGATGGGCTCTGCGAATTCAGAGTCAGTTATTACGCATTTTGGTGCAAAGAACAAGCTGCTGACAAGAACAGAAATGGTTAAATATATAAAATCCAAACCAAAAAAAGTAATAAAGAAAAAATTGATATAGAGAGGATGAAAGATGAGAATAGCAATTCTTACTTCTGGAGGCGATGCGCCGGGGCTTAATGCAGTTATTAGGGCGGCAGTCATGAAAGCTGAGAGTTACGGCCATCAGACAGTTGGCTTTAAAAGAGGCTGGAAAGGGCTTTTGAATAATGATTTAATAGAGCTTAATAGAGATGTTGTTGAGGAAATACATTTTCAGGGCGGAACAATACTTGGCTCAGCGCGTGTTAACCCGTTCAGCTCACAGGAATCTGCACAAAAGTGCATTGACAATTTCCATTCAAACAATATTGATGCTTTAATTGCAATAGGCGGCGATGATACAATTGGCGCGGCAAACGAATTTTACAAAAGAGGGCTTCCTATAATCGGTGTGCCAAAAACAATTGACAATGACCTTAACTGCACAGATTATACGTTTGGCTTTGACACAGCAATAAATATTGCAACAGAATGCCTTGACAGGCTCAGGACAACAACAAAATCGCATGATAGGGTAATGGTTGTTGAGATGATGGGCAGGGAGGCTGGCTGGATTACATTGAAGGCAGGCATGGCTGGCGGCGCAAACTTCATACTTATTCCTGAAGTCCCTTTTGACATTGATGAGATATGCGACATGATAAGGAAAAGGCATGAAAAGGGAAAAGACTTCAGCCTTATTGCAGTTGCAGAAGGCTCAAAACCGCATAATTACCACGAGATGGTTGAAGACCATAAAAAAGATGGTTTTGGCCATGTGCATCTTGGAGGCATTGGAAAGCTTCTTGAGCACGAGATTGAAAAAAGGACAGGATTTGAGACAAGGACAACAGTTCTTGGCCATCTGCAGAGGGGCGGCTCGCCTACTGCTTTTGACAGGGTGCTTGCAACAATATTTGGAGTAAGGGCAGTTGACCTTGTCCAGTGCAAGGATTTCGGGAAGATGGTCGCACTCCAGGGAAACACCATTGTCTCAGTGCCAATGGAGGATGCAGTTTCACAGCTGAAACTTGTTACATTTGAGGATTACGAGCTTGCTAAATCTTTTTTTGGATAGATAAAATTAAAACAGAAGAGGACATACAGAAAAATGATGCAGTACAACAGGAATTACATTGAAAACAGGCACAGGAATTCTGCTGCTGCCTGCAGCAGCAGAAAACTGCCTTCACATCATAAGCTTTTTATACTAATTGGAATTATGATTTTCATATATTTATTGTATTTATTTTAGCGAATAAAGATTTAAAAAAGAGGTGGAAGATGACAGTTGATTTTAGCAGGATTCTGAAAAAAGACAAGGGAATGTTCCTTGCGTATGACCAGGGATTGGAGCACGGCCCTAGTGACTTTAATTTGGACAATTGCGACCCAAATTATATTCTTGATATTGCGAAAAAGGGAAAGTTCAATGCAGTTATTTTGCAGAAAGGCATTGCTGAGAAATATTATGAGCCTTATGCACATGATGTTCCTTTGATATTAAAGCTAAACGGAAAGTCAAGAATACCTGACATTGAGCCTATTTCTGCGCAGCTATGCTCAGTAAAAAAAGCTGTAAAGCTTGGCGCTGCTGCAATAGGCTATACAATATATGACGGAAGTGCACTTGAGCCTCAGATTTTCAAAGAGTTTAGTATGGTGCAGGAAGAGGCTCACGATTATGGCCTTCCTGTAATTGCTTGGATTTATCCAAGAGGCTCATTTGTAAAGGATGAGGATTCAACATCACTTATGGCATATTCATGCAGGATAGGTCTTGAGCTTGGGGCAGACATTATCAAGATAAGATATAATGGCGATCCAAAAGGCCTTGAATGGGGAGTCAAATGCGCAGGCAGGACAAAAGTCTTTGTTGCAGGCGGGCTTAAGACAGAAGGCGAAAAGCTTCTAAAAATGACAAAAGAGATTATGGATGCAGGAGGAAAAGGCCTTGCAATAGGAAGAAACATATGGCAGAGCAAAGAGCCATTAAAGCTTGCAGCTGCGCTTAAGCAGATTGTGTTTGAGAATGCTTCTGTTGAAGCAGCAATGAAGAAGCTGAAATAATTCCTTTGCTTTTTCTTTATCTTATATTTTTATTTTTTATATTGCCTATTTTCCGTTCAGCGGCTTTTTATGTATGAATCTTCTTGTCTTAAGCTCTTCTATGTGGCACAGCTTTCTCTTCAGCACGCTTTCGGCGTCCTCGAATTCTTCGAGCAGCGCTGAGAAATGCTCTCCGCCCAGATAATGCGGCAATATGACATAATCTGCGCCTTCCTTGTACAGCCTGAGTGCATCATCTGCATCAAATGAAGTTGTTATTACAGTCCCTTTTTTGTTGACTTTTCTTGTTTCTTTTACAAGAAGTATATTGTCATTAACATCAGGCACAGTTGATATTATCATTTTTGCATTCTTCAGGTCAATCCTTTCAATAATGTCCATATCCCCAACATCGCCGTATATGCAGTGAATCCTTTTGCTTGCCAGCTCTTTTATGATTTCAGGGTTAAAGTCAACAACAATTATATTTTTCTTGAGCTTTGTGAGCTGCTCAAAAATCTTGTATCCGACCCTGTCGCAGCCAAGAAGCACAACATCCGGCTTTTTGACTTTTTCAGGAAGGTATTCAAATCCTGTTTTAGTAGGTGATATTGCGTCAAATATTGAAAGTGGCTTTGACATGAACCTCATTATCTTGTTGTCATATTTTATGAAATATGATGTGAATATCATTGTTATTACTGCAAGGACGATTGTCAATGAGAAAAATTCAGGGGTTATGTGGCCAAGCACAAGGCCTAATGAAACAATAACAAGCGAGAATTCGCTTACCTGGCCAAGGGATATTGCAGTCAGGAAGCCTGTAGATTTTGTGTAGCCGAAAAGCGCGCTTAATATCTGTATTATGAGCGGCTTTGCAATCATTGCAAGTGCAAGGAACACAACCAATACTGTCCATACTTTTGTAAGGTCTGTGAATATTATCTCCATTCCAAGAGATACAAAAAAGATTGTTACAAAAAAGTCCTTCAGCGACCTAATCCTGCTTATTATCTCAATATTGTACTCAAGGCTGCCAAGGGCAACACCTGAAATAAATGCGCCAACAATTATTGAAAATCCAAGGTGTGTTGCCAGCAGTGAGAATAAAAACATGACAGAGAGCGAAAGCAGGAAAAGAACTTCTATGCTTTTTGCAGCAAACTTGAAAAGGAATGGGAAAATAAGTTTTGCGCAAAGGAAAGCAACTGCAACAAGAAGCACTGCTTTTACAAGTGAAAACACTATTACAGAAGGCGTGAATACATTAAGCGAGGTAAGGTATGACAAAGCAAGTATTGCTATTGCGTCCTGCATAAGAAGTATTCCGATAACAATCCTTCCGTGAAGGGTGTCAAGCTCTTTCTTGTCAGATAAAAGCTTGATGACAATTACTGTGCTGCTGAATGCAAGCACCAGTCCAAGATATGTTGCCTCATTTGCAACAAGCCCAAGGCCAAGCGCGGCAAAATAGCCGACAAGGAAGGTTATGATTACCTGGAAGGCTCCGCCTATAGTTGATATTGATGAGACATACTTCAGTTTTTTGAAGTCAATCTCAAGGCCTACAAAGAAAAGAAGAAATGCAATTCCTATCTCAGATGCAAGCTTTATTGCATTAGGGTCCTGTATAGATATGTACTGCAAAAAATTGCCTATAACTGGCAGGCCCAATGACTTTATGAATATTGCGCCAGAAGGGCCTAATAGGAACCCTACAAGTATGTATGCAGGTATAAGCGGCTGCCTGAGAAGCCTGAACAAATAGCACCCAATTGTTGCTGCCACTATCACCAGTGCAAAATCGAAAAATAGGTTATTCATCTTATCACTCTTTTTTGCTTTAAAAAATAAGAGTTATGTTTATAAATTTTGTTATAATTCCAATGCAAAGGTGATAAAATGGTAGATGATGATGAAAAATTTGAAGAAGAGGAAAGCATAGAGGAAGGCTCATTGGATGAGCAGGAGCATGAAATAAGGGAAGGCGACGAGGATGCAGACCCTTACCAGGAGGCAGGCAGGGAAGAGCTTGCTGAAGAGGATGAGATTTCTCCAAGAGAAGAAGCTTTCATGGAAGGCGAAGAAAAGGACGTTGAGGAAGGCGTTTGCGAGGAATGCGGAACTCCTTTAAGCGACGACTCTGATGAGGTTGTTGAGCTCGAGGTTAATGAGAAAAAGCATTTCTTTTGCTCAGATGATTGCGCTGAAAAATATAAATCAAAGCACAGGAAAGAGCTGAAATAGGTGCAATAGGTGCAAATGAAAGCAGTTGTTCTTGCAGGCGGCTATGCAAAAAGAATGTGGCCATTGACAGAGAATTGCCCGAAGCAGCTTTTGCAGATTAACGGCAAGCCAATTCTTGATTATGTTCTTGAAGAGCTCGAGCTTGTAGATGACATTGACAAGATTTTCGTATCGACAAACTCAAAGTTTGCTTCAATGTTCAATGACTTTATTTCCAGCCGCAGCAGCAAAAAACCTATAGAGCTTGTTGAAGAGCCTACGCACAGCGAGGAGGAAAAGTTCGGCTCAATAGGTGCGGTAAAATTCCTGATGGACACCAAGGGCCTAGATGAGGATGTCATCATACTTGGAGGAGACAACCTTTTTGAGTTCAAGTTTGTCAATCTTGTTAAGCATCTTGAGGAGAAAAAAGCAAACATAATCGTTCTTGACGAGATAGGCTCAATAGAAGAGGCAAAAAAATACGGCGTTGCTGAAATTGATGCAAGCCACAAGGTTATTTCTTTTCACGAGAAGCCCGAGCAGCCAAAGTCAAGGCTTGTTGCAACTGCATGCTATATACTTACAAAAAAAGGCCTTGAAGAAATAAGGAAATATATTGGGCAGGGCGGTGATGCAGACAAGATGGGGCATTTTATAGAATGGCTTTGCAAAAATGATGATGTCTATGCTTTTACTTTTGAAGGCAGGTGGTTTGACATTGGAAGCATAGAAAGCTATGAGCAGGCAAAGCATTATTTTGAAAATAAAAAAATAGAAAACACATAATTGGCCTATCAATTATTCTTACATTCTCTGTGCAGCTTCTTCAAGAGCCTTTATTCCTGGAAGCTCTTTTCCTTCCATAAATTCCAATGATGCGCCGCCTCCTGTGCTGACGTGCGTCATCTTATCTGCAAGCCCGAATTTGTCAACAGCAGCAGCACTATCTCCTCCGCCGACTATTGTCACGCCTTCGGCTTCAGCCATTGCCTCTGCAACGCCTTTTGTGCCTTTTTCAAATTTTGAAATCTCAAATGCGCCAACAGGCCCATTCCATATTATTGTCTTTGCCTGCTTGATTATCTGCTTGAATTTTTCAGTTGTCTCAGGGCCTATGTCTACTCCTTTAAAGTCCTTCGGCAGCTGGTCTGCTTTTGCAACAAGCACATTCGCGCTTTCTTCAAGCTTGTCTGCAACAAGATAGTCTGATGGAAGCTCAAGCTTTTCATTGTATTTTTCAATTATGTTTTTTGCCTCTGCTACAAAATTTTCATCAACAATCGAGCTTCCAGTCTCAAAGCCCTGCGCCCTGACAAAAGTGTAAGCCATAGCCCCCCCTATAAGCAGCTTGTCTACTTTTTCAAGCATGTTTTTGATAAGCGCAAGCTTTGTCTCGAGCTTTACCCCCCCCATTATTGCGACAAATGGATGCTCGGGATTTTCCATTGCCCTGCCCATTATGCTTATCTCTTTTTCAACAAGAAAACCTGCATAGCTTGGCAGCAGTTTTGTTATTGCTGCAACAGATGCATGCGCCCTGTGGCATGTCGCAAATGCATCATTAACATATACTTCGCCGTATGCCGCCAGTTTTTTTGCAAATTCTTCATCATTTGCTTTTTCCTCTTTGTGGAACCTGAGGTTTTCAAGAACAACGACCTTTGCATCAGGCATTTCAACATCTATGCAATTGTCAAGTTTTTTTACTTCAGCGCCCAAAAGCTCTGAAAGCTTCTGTGCAACCTTGTCCATCTTTAATTTGTCATCAGCCTCGCCTTTCGGCCTTCCAAGATGCGACATTATTATTACTTTGCAGCCTTTTTCAAGAAGAAACCTGATTGTGGGCAATGACGCTTCAATCCTTTTTGCGTCTGTTATGTTGCCGTTGTCGTCTAAAGGAACGTTGAAATCTGTCCTTGCAAGAACTTTCTTGCCTGTTTCATTAAAATCATTCAAAGTTTTAAATTTCATCATGCTCAACCTCTTTTTGTGCTGCTCTTTTTATGCTTGGATGTCGCTTTGGGTTTTTAAACGTTTTCATGATTTTTTTACTATTTAAAAATGAATACGAAAGTTTAAAAACTTCAATTTTTATCTATTTTAAAAATTAGCTTGGTATGCAGTAGGGCTGACGAACAAGTTAGCGTTTTGAATTAGTACAGCTATTTTGTTAGCCTTAGTTAAAACCAGTGTTGACAAAAAAGATAGGTGGACAAATTTGAAAGTATTGATGTTTGGCTGGGAGTTTCCCCCGTTTAAAAGCGGCGGTCTGGGAACTCACTGCTATGGACTTACAAAAGCAATGAGTTCTAAGAATACTCAAATCACCTTTGTTATGCCAAAAGCACCAGGAAAAGTCCACAGTGATGTCGTCAAATTGGTCGCAGCAAACCAGATAAATGCATATCAAGTTCAGGCGAATGGAAATCTTAAGCTGATTTCCACTAGTTCTTCACTTTCTAGCCCTTATCTAACTCCAGAGCAATACCAAGCTATGTTAGTAAGGCACGGTGATTTATTCAGAAATCACAAAAACATTTTGTCCATGAAAGGCGGCATTGTTCTAATCTCTGATGAGCAAGCCGCCTCTTCTGATTCTGTACCTCACTACGGCTGGGGCTTATATGATGAAGTTTATCGCTATGCCCTTAAAGCCTCTCACATAGCAGCAGTTGAAGATTTTGATGTAATACACTGCCATGACTGGATGACTTACCAGGCAGGCGTAAAGGCAAAACAAGTTTCAGGCAAGCCTCTTGTTGTGACTGTGCACAGCACAGGATTTGACAGGACAGGCGGCCACCCTAACCAGCTTGAGTATGATATTGAAAGAATGGGAATGCATACAGCTGACAAGGTTATAGCAGTCAGCAGATATACAAAAGAAATGATTGTCAAGCATTACGGCGTTCCTGCAGACAAGGTTGTTGTTGTATACAATGCAGTCGAGCAGAACACATACAATGGCGGCAATGTCAAATTAAATGAAAAAGATAAAATTGTATTATACTTGGGAAGAATTACTATCCAGAAAGGCCCTGATTATTTTGTCAGCGCAGCAAGAAAAGTCCTTGACATTGATCCAAATGTCAAGTTTGTAGTCGCAGGCTCAGGCGATATGCTTGGAAAGATGATTGACCAGGTTGCATGGAATGGAATGGCTGACAAATTTATTTTTGCAGGATTTGTAAGCGGCCCTGATGTTGACAAGCTTTACCAGATGGCTGACTTGTATGTCATGCCTTCAATTTCAGAGCCTTTTGGAATCACTCCATTGGAAGCAATAAAGAACGGCACTCCTGCTTTGATATCGCACCAGTCAGGTGTTTCAGAGGTTTTGACGCATGCATTGAAATGCGACTTCTGGGACATTGATGAAATGGCCAACAAGATGCTGGCTGTATTAAAATATGAGGAACTGGCGCATACATTGAATGTTCACGGCAATATGGAAGTCCAGGCAATGACATGGGACAAGGTCGCTGATGAAACATTGGGCGTATATTCAAGAACAATAGGGGGTTATTAATTAAAGATGAGAAGCGTTTGTTTTTATTTTCAGGTACACCAGCCTTACAGGCTGAACAGGTACCAGATATGGGACATTGGAAAGCACAGCAAATATTTTGACGAAAGCAAAAACCACCAGATTATGAAAAAGGTTGCAGACAAGTGCTATCTTCCGATGAACAGCCTGCTTAATTCATTAATCGAGCAGCACGACGGAAACTTCAAGGTTGCATTTTCAATATCAGGAGTTGCGCTTGAGCAGTTTGAGGAATATGCTCCTGAAGTTCTTGAGTCATTCATGGACCTTGTTGACACAGGATGCGTTGAGCTTCTTGACGAGACATATTACCACTCGCTTGCATGGCTTCATTCAAAGCAGGAGTTCAAGCACCAGATACTTCAGCACAGGAAGCTTGTAAAATCAATCTTCAACTACAAGCCGCAGGTTTTCAGGAACACAGAGCTTATTTTCAACAATGAGATTGCAAATTATATTGAAGGCATGGGATACAAGGGAATTGTTGCAGAAGGCGCAGACCATGTTCTTGGCTGGAGAAGCCCTAATTTCATATACAGGCCAAAGACAACACAGAACATAAAACTGCTTTTGAAAAACTACAAGCTTTCAGATGACATTGCTTTCAGGTTCTCTGACAAGAACTGGAAAGAATGGCCTTTGACAACAGGAAAATATGTCTCATGGCTAAGGTCTGTTGAAGGCGACACGCTTAACCTGTTCATGGATTACGAAACATTCGGCGAGCACCAGTGGAGAGACACGGGCATATTCAATTTCATGAAGCACCTTCCTGAAGAGGTTTTAAGGGCAGGCTTCCAGTTCAAGACTCCTTCAGAGACAGTTGACTCATACCAGCCTGTTGCTGAGCTTGACATACATCATCTTGTATCATGGGCAGACCTTGAAAGGGATATTTCGGCATGGGTTGGAAATAAGATGCAGGAGGCAGCTTTAAGGGAGCTCTACAAGATAGAGACAAATATTTTGAAGACAAACGACCCTGGATTGCTTGATGACTGGAGAAAGCTCCAGACATCAGACCACTTTTATTACATGTGCACAAAATGGTTTGCAGACGGCGATGTCCACAGGTATTTCAACCCGTATGACAGCCCTTATGACTCATTCATTGCATTCATGAACGTGCTTCAGGATGTTTCAAAAAGGATTTCAGGCCTTGAGCTAAGCCAGGCAAACAGCCCGCTGCAGCAGAACCCGCGGCTCGGCACTATTAATCCTGCCAGCAGCTTAAGCCAGGCAAATAATGATAATCAAGTTAGCAAAGAGGTTCAGAAAAATTTTAGCGAAAAGCCTGACCTCAGCTACATCAATTGATTGATTAAAAATAAAAAAAGAGAGAGTGATAGATGATGGCAACAAAGATAAGTAGGACAACCAAAAAAAAGAAATCTGTTGCGCCTAAAGAAAAATATTTCTGGGTAGTTGATGGAACTGTTGTAAGAAGCGTTAAAGAGCTGGCTTATGCTCTTGATGGGATGGACCTTAACATTTTCCACCATCACGTCAACAACGAGAGAAATGATTTTGCAACATGGGTGCAGGATGTATTTGATCTTGAGAACCTTAGCAGGGAACTTAGAAGCACAACAAACAAGGACAGGAGCGTTATAATCATATTAAAGAGCTTGGTCAAATAGGATGGCAGTCAGTTCAGATGATGTAAAGCTTGTACTGGGGCCAGTTGAGCCTCAGCATTATTTCTATACTAAAGATGGGGCTGTTGTCAAGAGCCTTGTCGAGCTTGCAAGGACAATTGAGCTTATGGATGATTCAACCTTCAGGCACCATGTTGCAGATGGAAGGAATGATTTTTCTTCTTGGATTCAAGACATAGTAAAAGACAGCAGCCTGGCAAATGACATACAGAACCTTAAGAGCAAAGAGCATATTATCCGCAAAATAGAGGACAGGATTACTCAGCTTAGAAGGCTTGAGAGAAAGCTTAATGAGACAGAGACAGAGAAAATCAGTGTTCCGGGCTTACAGAAACAAAAATATGACAGCAGCAGTGTCAAAGAGTACCTGTACGGCCTCATTATCGGCATAATTGTCGGCGTACTTATTGGTCTGCTGATTTAGGGGGTTAAATGGGAAAAGCAGATTACCTATTTGAGGTAAGTTGGGAAGTGTGCAACAAAGTTGGCGGCATTTATACAGTTATTATGAGCAAAGCTGCCAAAATGGTTGGGCATTACGGAGACGGCTATTTCTCAGTCGGCCCTTATTTTCCAGGCAAAAGCGTGCCTGAGTTTATTGAGAAAGAGCCGCCAAAGGAAATTGAGAAAGTTTTTGAGGCCATGGCGCAGAAAGGCATAGAGTGCCATTATGGCATATGGCTTGTGAAAGGCGAGCCAAAAGTTATTCTTGTCAACGGCAATTCATTGTTCAGCATAAAGGACGAGCTGCTTAAGCATCTTTGGGAGGATTTTGGCATAGACTCACTTTCTTCAGGCTCCGACTATTTTGACCCTGTAATTTGGAGTACAGCAGTTGGAATGTTTATAGAGGAATTTTCAGTTCAGAATCCAGGCAGCAATGTTGTTGGCCATTTTCATGAATGGCTTGCAGGAGCAGGCCTTCTTTATTTGAGAAAGCACAATGCCAAAGCTGCAACAGTATTCACAACACACGCAACAATGCTTGGCAGGTCAATAGCAGGCTCTGGCCAGGACTTGTACTCAATGCTTGGGCATTTCAACCCGGACAATGAGGCCAAATGGCGCGGCGTAAACAACAAGTTTACAATTGAGAGGGCTTCTGCGCAGAACGCGCACTGCTTTACAACAGTTTCAGACATAACAGGAATTGAGGCAGAGGCTATTCTTGGTAAAAAGCCTGATATAATTGTGCCGAACGGCCTTGACATGGAATATTTTCCATCATATGAGGAGGTTGCATATCTTCACAAGATAAACAGGAGCAAGCTTAAAGAAATGGTTGCATTCCATTTCCTTCCTTACCAGCAGTTTGACCTTGATGACACATTCATCTATTATATTTTTGGAAGATACGAGTTCAAGAACAAAGGCATTGATGTTTTCATAAAGGCATTGTCGCAGCTTAACGACAGGCTGAGGGCAGACAATTCAAAAAGGACAATCATTGCATATTTCTGGATACCAGCATATACAAGAGGAATGAAGCAGCAGCTTCTTGAAAACAAGGCATATTTTGGCGAGATTAACAATTCAATATACAACCATATGGATTCAATAAAGCAAAAGCTGATTTCAGACATAATATCTGGCCAGGACATGACAAAGGTGAATTTGTTTGACCAGGAGTTTTTGCTTGAGGCAAGGAAGCTTGCAGCCAATTTCAAAAAACAGGGCAACCCTCCTTTGGTTACGCATAATATTGATGAGGCAAATGACTCAATAGTCAAGGCTTTTATGGATGCAAGGCTGTACAACAATGCTGATGACAGGGTTAAGGTTGTTTTCCATCCAGCATACCTAACAGGAACAGACGGCTTGCTTGACCTGAAATATTATGATGCAATGGTTGCAGGCCATCTTGGTGTTTATCCTTCTTATTACGAGCCCTGGGGCTACACACCTCTTGAAAGCGCAGCATGGGGCGTTCCTGCAATAACAACAGACTTGGCAGGATTTGGCAAATGGATAAATGACAATAAGAAAAAAGATGACAAAGGAATAGTTGTTATTTCAAGGCTTGGAAAAAACGATGGCGAAGTTGTAAGGCAGCTTTCAGACGCAATGTATGATTACTCGCAGCTTAACAGACACGGAAGGGTTGAAAGAAAGATAAATGCAAAGGAGCTTGCAGATTGGGGCAATCTTGTGAAATTTTATTTTGATGCCCACAACTTTGCATTAAAAAAATTATCTTGAGCATATAGAAAATGCCTGCAGAAATACAATCAGAAGGGATAAATGAACTACGAAAGGATTATATTTTGGATAGATGGGTAATTATTGCGGCAAACAGGGGCAAAAGGCCTGACCAGTTTGCGCATGCTCCTGAAAATAAAAATGTGGGCAAATGCTATTTCTGCCCTGGAAACGAGAACCTTACACCGCCTGAGATTGATAGGGTTGAAGAATCAGGCAGCTGGGTTATCAGGGTATTCCCAAATAAGTTTCCTGCAGTTGAGATGAAAGGCAGCCCTTTGATTGAAAACCACAATAATTATTACACTTTTTCATCAGCATACGGCGACCATGAAGTTCTTGTTGAAAGCCCGAAGCATGATGATGAGTTTGGCGATCTTTCATTAAAAAGAATAAAACAGATACTGCAGATGTATTCAAAAAGAATAGATGAGATTGAAAAAAAGAACGGCATAAAATATGTCTTAATCTAAAAAACCAGGGCTCAGAGGCAGGAACATCGCTCGTACATACGCACACGCAGATAGCAGGGCTGAATATAATCCCTAGCGAGATTGAAATCAAGGTTGAAGCATCGCAGGGCGAATGTGATTTTTGCAGGATAATCGGCAGTGAAACAAATTCAGAAAGAAGGATAATGGAGAATTCATTTGTGTCATTCGCGCCATATGCATCAAGATTTCCTTTTGAGGCATGGATATTTCCAAAAAGGCACGTCAAAAGGCTTGATGAGCTTAATGACTTGGAGCTTGATGACCTGGCAAAGCATATGAAGCTTATATTGTCAAAGCTTGAGCAGCTTCACGCGCCTTACAATTTTTTCATACATTATGCTCCAAAAGGAACTGACCTTCATTTTCATGTTGAAGTTGCTCCAAGGCTAACCAAATGGGCGGGCCTTGAGATGGGCGGCGGCATTGTTGTCAATATAATGCCTCCTGAGCAGGCGGCAAAATTTTACAGGGAGAGCGGCTAGGAAAAATGGAAATTACATTAAGCCATTACGTGAACATCAACAACCAGGTTGAGAAGAACATTCAGTGCGAGCTCGAAGGAACTGATACTGCAAGGAACAGCTCATTTCTTCTTACAAACAAGATTGGCGGGTTTTTTTCAGTCCCGGTTGCCGGGCCCCTATTAAGCAAGTTCCAGGGAGCTTTTTTTGTACACCCTGGTATGGAAGGCTGGGATGTGTTTAAGTCAATTGAAAATATAATTCCTGATGAGCAGCCTAAAAGGATTATTAACAAGTTCTGGGCAATAGAAAGGCAGGGAGACAATATAAAAGAAAGATTTTTTGTGCCTTATTATTACGAGGCGCTTGTCTATCAGACAAACACTCCTTTTGAGCTTAAGCTTGACATGAGGGAGGTCCATGATTTCCACCCTTACGGCAGGTATTATGATTTCTATGAAGAGAGCGACTGCCTCATATGCGAATACAAGAAGCTTCATGAGCATTCGACTTATGAAAAAGAGCCTTACAGGCTTTTCATGGCAATACACGGCGACGACCTTTCAAGGGTCAATATAAACTCATTTGTCCCTACAAACTATTCATATGACAAGATAAGGGGAAGCCTGCCTGTTGACTGGTGGGTGTATAGAGCTTTCAAATTTAACGTGAAAAGGGATTCAACTTTTGTTTTTGCATATTCACATGACAAGGAAAAGGCAATAAGCATTGCAAAATATATCAAGAGCAACCTGCCTTATCTTGAGCACACCCAAAAAAGGTATGTAGATCGTGTTCTTAACACAAAGCTAAGGATTGATGATAAGAACACTGCAATTGCATACAAGTGCGCATTGAAAGGCCTTGATGACCTTATTGTAAAGATTAAGGGAAAGAACGGCATTTATGCAGGCCTGTGGTGGTTCTTCCAATGGTATACAAGGGATGAGGCGCAGTCACTGAAAGCAGTCCTTCTTGAAGAGAAATTTGAAGAGGCAGAGGATATACATCTTAGGGAAATTGAGCAGATACTTCCTGATGGAAGGATTCCAAACAGGTTCCCTCATTCATTGTTGGGAAGCGCAGACGGCGTTGGCTGGGCTTTCAAAAGAATACATGATTACATAATGATGCTGCAGGCAAGGCACATACTTGAGTCCCACCTTTCATCAGCAGATATTTTGTTTATACAGCAGCAGCTCGGGTTGTCAATTGCAAAGCTTGAAAGGCACCATACAAAAAACGGGCTTGCAACAAACGGGCCAATGGAAACATGGATGGACACAACAGCGCCATATTCGCATGATGTAAGAGAGGACAGGAGAATTGAGATACAGGCATTAAGGCTTGCGATGTACAAGCTGATGAAATACTTGTCAGAAATCACAAACAACTACAAGCAGTTCAAGGAGTTTGATGAAAAGGAAAGAAAGATACGCGAGATAGTCAGGGCAGCTTTCTGGAACGGCGAGAGGCTTGCTGATGGAATATATGAGAAAGACGGCAAAGACCGCATAGATGAGACAAAACGGCCAAACATATTTATTACAGCATATGTCGATCCTGAGCTGTTGACAACAGAGGAAT
>JAHWHF010000081.1 GCA_019323415.1 Candidatus Woesearchaeota archaeon
AGTGCCTGTCTCTGCGCTTTTTGCAAGAGCCTGCACATGCCTGTCTTCAATAAATGTGTATTTTTTTGTGTAATGCGATATTGCAACTCCTGAAAACACGCCGGCCATTATTGATACAATGATTCCTGTCCTCGTATATGTCTGAAGACTGATCATAAAATCATTAGGTATTATGTATTTTATCAGAAGTACTGAAAACAGGACAACAATAAGGCCTGATATTGAATATGCACCTGCAAGCATCTTCCTGTAGTCCTTCTGCAGCCTTATAATTATCATGACAATCAATGATGCAATAATTCCAAGGCTTGCTATAACCATTGGCAGGACTATAAATCTCCTGTCAGCTATTGCAACAGCAATTGCCATTGCAGCAACAATCGAGCTTACATAGCTTTCAAAAAGGTCAGCTCCCATGCCTGCAACATCACCAACCTCATCTCCAACATTATCTGCTATTGATGCAGGGTTTCTTGCATCATCCTCATGAAGGTTCAGCTCAAGCTTTCCTGAAAAATCAGCAGCAACATCAGCTGCTTTTGTGAATATTCCTCCTCCAACCCTTGCAAACAATGCAATAGATGAAGCTCCAAGTGCAAAGCCGTATAATATTGCAGGGTCTTCATACACATAATAAAGAAATGAAACACCAAGCAAAGCAAGGCCGACAACACCAAGCCCCATAACAGTTGATGAAGTGAATGCTGTGTTGATTGCGTCTTTTATTGATGTCCTTGCTGCCTGCGCTGTCCTTACATTGCCTTCAGTTGCTATCATCATTCCTATAAATCCTGCAAGCCCTGAAAGGAATGCGCCGAACAAAAATGCAAATGCAAGGTTAAGGCTGAAAAGCCATGCAAGAAGTGCAAATACAACAAGAACAAACATGACAATAACTTCATATTCCTTTTCAAGGAACTTCAATGCGCCTTTATGGATTGCTTTTGAGAAAAACTGCATCTGCTTTGTGCCTTTCTTTTTTTTAAGCACAATAACTGCAAAGAAAAATGCAAAAATAAGAGAAATAATACTTACTATTATATTTGCCTCTGTTAACATCTATCCCCTCTCTTTTAAGATTCTTCCCTTCTTATAACCTTCAAAGCATCTATCTTCAAGGTTATTGGGATTGGAACTGCTGCTTCAAGCAGCTCAACAACAACTTCTTCCTTCTCTTTGTCAACTTTAGTGACTTTTGCCTGCTCTCTCTTGAACGGGCCAGAGATAATCTCAACAATATCGTTCTTCTGAATGTTAACTTCCCTTTTGATGGTCTCAACCATGTGCTCTATCTCTTCGTATGGCACTGGCTCAGGCAGGACTCCTCTTGCATAAGGCGCGTCAAATGCAGCCTGCTCAGCCTCCATCCTGTTTGCTGCCTCTACAAATAAATATGAGCGCATGCCGTGAGGCCTTACAACTGAATAAACTTCAAGCTTTTTTTTCTCTGCATTGGCTGACAGGAAATCCAAGACCTGGTCCTCCCTGTTTGCAGTTGTCCTTACTGCATATATCTTTGGGCCAGGCATATCCTCTTTAGATTTTTTCTCTTCTTTTGGCTCCTCTTTTTCTTCCTCTGCTTCCCCTGCGTCCTCTTCTTTTTCAGATTCAGGTTCTTCTTCAGTCTTTTCTTCTGCTTCTGCCTGAGGCTCTTCTTCAGCCTCTTGCTGTGCTTCTTCAGCTACTTCATTTTCCATTTCCTGCTCTTCCTGTTGTTTGTCCTCTTCCATTTTTATCCAACCAATGCCTGGTAAATCATGTTTATGAGAAAGCCTATTGCGCCAATAACAAGTATGCCAATTCCTGAAACCTTGAAGATTGTCAGGAATTCCTGCTTGTTAGGCTTTTTTGTTACCTTAAGTACCCTTTTGTACTCGTTCAGCTTTTCCCTTGATTTACCTATCATTTTATCATTCAACGAACTCTATTCCAAGCTCTGATTCAATTGCCTTTTTCTTTTTTTCTGAAACTTTTCTTTCCGGCCCGAAAATCTGTGATGATTTTACGCCAGTAACTATCAGCATGACCTTGACAACATTCTGAAGGTCGCTTGATATCTGCGCACCCCAGATGAGCCTTGCATCCTCAGCAAGCTTTGAGCTCACTGCCTCAACAACGCTTCTTGCCTCTTCAAGTGTCATGTCAGGGCCTCCAAGCACATTAACCAATGCGCCGTTTGCTCCTGTTATGTCAACATCAAGCAATGGGTTGTTGATTGCTTTTTCAACAGCCTCTGCTGCCCTGTTTTCAGTGTCAGACTCGCCTGTTCCAATCATTGCAACTCCGCCGTTAGCCATGACTGTCCTTATGTCTGCAAAGTCAAGGTTAACAAGCCCTGCTTTTGTAACAAGCTCTGCAATTCCTTTGACTGCATTTGTAAGTATCTCGTCTGCAACCTTGAATGCTGTGTGCAGCGGCAGGTCTGGCGCAAGCTCCAACAATTTGTTGTTTGGTATGACAATTAATGTGTCAACACTCTGCTCCATCTGCTCAAGGCCTATGACCGCATTCTCGTACCTTCTCTGCCCCTCCATTGTGAAAGGCATTGTGCATATGCCGACAGTAAGGCATCCTGCTTTTTTTGCAATCTCAGCAATGACAGGCCCTGCTCCTGTTCCTGTTCCACCGCCCAAACCGCATGTAATAAACACCATGTCAGAGTTCTGGATGGATGACTTGAGCTCCTGCTGGCTTTCTTTTGCAGCCTCTCTTCCAATGCTCGGCTCAGAGCCTGCTCCAAGGCCTTCTGTAAGCTCTTTTCCTATCAAAATCTTTTTTCCAGCTGTTGTATACAACAAGTCCTGGGCATCTGTGTTAACTGCAATAATCTCAGCGCCTTTGATGCCAACCTCTGAGATCCTGTTAATTGTATTGTTTCCTGCACCGCCGACGCCAATAACCTTTATTTTTGCCTGCTGCCTTGCAAGAAGCATCTCAAGCTCCTTGTCAGTGTCGCTAAGGTTTCTTGGCTCAGATACTGCAGGCTCGATATCATCAATGACATCTTTCATTTCATCATCCCCGGCCTGCTCAGGCTCATCTTCCTGGGCATATTCCTTATCTTCGGTTTCATAAGATTCAGTCTCTTCAACTATTCTAGGCTCTTCCTCTGTTGTCTCGACCTCTTTTTTTTCTTCCTCTTCCAGAATTCTTTCTTCTGCTTCGTCAATAACAGTATCCAACTTGTACACCTCACCTAATGCTTATGCAAAAAAACAGCAACAGATATTTAAACCTATTGCTGGAATTCCACCTTTTTTACCCCTGCCAATTCTGTGAGCTTTTTACTCAATAACTCCTGTATTTCATTGGGGATTTGAGCCTCTTTTTTGAACTTGATTTTTGCTGTGTCATTTTCAATGCTAAGGTCATAGCCTTCTTTCTTAAGGTTAAGGTCCATTGCAATGACAGACTCAACCTTTTCCTTTGCATCTGTAACTATTTTCAAAGGCTTGTATGTGTATTCAACAACCTTTCCTGACAGCGGGTGGTTGAAGTCAACAAGTATCCTTCCTCCAGAGACAGTCCTTATGACAGCCATTGCATTGTCAATTGTGACAGGCATGCCGGGCTTTGGGTCAATACCTGCTTCCTTGAACTTTCTTTTTGGTATTAGCTGTATAAGGTTTGGAAGCTTTTTTCCAAATGCCTTCTCAGGCTGTATTTTTACAACATACTGCTTTCCGACTTCCTTTCCGATAATATCGTCATCAAGACCCGGAAGAACATTTGCCTGGCCGACGCATATTGTGACGTGGCCGTAAGGCACTCCCTCCCTGTATAGGCCGGCCTCTTTTGCCAGCTTCTCGTTTGTTGTGTCAAATACCCTTCCTTCAGCCAAGCCTGTATACTCTAGCTGGATGAAGTCTCCTTTCTTAATGATTTCTGCTGCCATTTTAATCAGAACAGAGCAAAAAACTTACAGCTTATATATAAAGTTTTATGATTAATTGTACAGGTAATCCAATACCGCGTTCAATGGCGGCTGGTCACTTGCGCATGCCTTTGTATACAGCTTTCTTCCTTCTTCAGTTGCAAGCAGGTTTTCAGCATAAGCAAGCTGCATCTCAATGTCACTTGGGTGCACAGCTGCCTTTGCAAGAGCATCAGCGTGAACTCGTATGTATTTTGTTCTCATTTAAATTCCTCCAAATTTTATGTTGTAACCCCTGTCCCTTCGAACTTATATTTAAATATTCGCACTTTTCACCCCAAAAATGATGAAATTTAGCATTGACACGCTGATAAGAGACTATGTAGAGGCGAAAAACAGCAATGCAAGCAGGGAAACACAGTACGAGCTTGCAAAAAGGACAATAGACAATGCATTTCATTTTGAAGAGCTGCGCGATGTGTATATCAGCATTAGGAAAAGCATACACAACTTCTATCTTGTTGAGCCTTTGCAGCAAAGGTTTCTTTTCCAGGCAAAAACATTTGAGCAGCAGAAAGAGGTCTATCTTTGGGCAAGGCAGTATGATGACACAAAGCTTTCAGAGCAGGTTAAGGAAAAGATATTTGCAACAGCAGGCATATTTGAGCTAGAGGATTTTTATTATTTTGCAAAAGATACTGGAGAGTCTTTGGCTGGCAGGGTTGTTAAAGCAATGTCAAAAAGGCTTGTCTCATATGTGGCAAAGATTTTTAAACAAGTTCCGTTTCTAGCAAAAAATGGTTAAGTTAGGCAAGTATGATGCTGCCGAAGCTGAAAAGAGGTGGCAGAAGTTTTGGGAAGACAATAAAGTCTATCATTTTGAGCTAGAAGGCGATGCGCCTGTTTATTCTGTTGACACGCCTCCTCCAACTGTTTCAGGAAAAATGCACCTTGGCCATTCATTCTCATACACCCAGCAGGACATATGCGTAAGATACAAGAGGCAGAGAGGGTTTAATGTTTATTTTCCATTTGGCACTGATGACAACG
>JAHWHF010000082.1 GCA_019323415.1 Candidatus Woesearchaeota archaeon
GAATATGCCATACTTTCACGCAGGATGGAAGGTGTGTCTCACTTTTCAAGACTCTGCTGACAAATGAATGCAAGTTTGACTGTAAATATTGCCAAAACCCGTGCGCTAAAAGAAAAGCAATGTTTGAGCCTGATGAACTTGCAAGAACATTTATGTCATTATATGTAAGAAATTATGTTGAAGGCCTGTTCCTATCAAGCGGCATTGCAAAAGACCCTGATTTTACAACAGAACAGATGATTGAAACTGTAAATCTCATAAGGACAAAATACAAATTCCACGGCTATATACATTTCAAGATTCTTCCTGGAACTTCATATGAGCTAATCAAGCAGGCATCTGAATTTGCAGACAGGATGTCAATAAACATTGAAGCTCCAAACAAGTCAAGAATGTCTGAGATAAGCAATGTAAAAGATTTCAAGATAGATATTCTAAGAAGGCAGTCATGGATAAAGCACATAATAAAAAAATCAAAAGTAGCAGCAGGACAGACAACACAATTGGTAATAGGCGGCAGCGATGAGACTGATTTTGAGATTCTAAAAATGATTGACTGGGAATATGAGCATATGGAACTAAAGAGAGGATATTATTCAGCATTCACTCCTATCAAAGGCACTGAGTTTGAGAAAAAGCCAAAACAGCCATTATTAAGAGAACATCGATTGTTCAACATAGATTTTATGCTAAGAAATTACAAAATGAAACTCAATGACTTCAAGCCAATTATGCAGGACGGCATGCTTCCTTTGAACGAAGACCCAAAGCTTGCATTGGCTAAGCTCAGTTTTGACACGCCTGTTGATGTGAACCAGGCAAGTTTTGAAGAGCTGATGAAAGTTCCTGGGATAGGCCCTGTTACAGCAAGAAGAATAAGGGCAATGCAGAAAAGAAAACAGGCAATAAACAGCTATTTGCAGCTGCACAACATGGGGGTGGTTTTGAAAAGAGCAAAACCGTTTATTGGGATACAAGGAAGGACTCAAACAAGGCTAAAGAGGTGGTTGAATTGATAGAGCGTCACAAAAATTATGACCCGAGAATTTTGGAAAAACTGAACACGCAGACAGAGGCAGAGCTAAAGTCATTGTCAACATCAGCAGCAAGAAAATATTACAACATGAAAAGGCAGGTCCACGGATGCCTGTGCAGGGCAAAGATGTTCACAAGGCTGGAAACGTCAAAGAACGGCATACTTTACGCGCACATTGAGCCTGAGCATCATATAGAAGACCTTTTGATAAGATGGTTCAAGTTCAGGTTCCCATTATATACAATAGTTATTGAAACACAAAGAGGATGCTTTGTATGCGAAGATGACGGCGTCTATAAAGTGAAAAAGCCAATGGCAGAAGTTGTAAGTATGCTTGAGAAAAACAGCAAAGAGGACAATATACTCAAAGACCTTGAATTAGAGGAAAATGCGTGGGAAATTTATTTGGAGTCGCAGTTCATAAAGCCGAGAAGAAACAAAAGGCAGTTCCTGAAAATGGTTCCAAAAAAGTTCCATAACTGGAACGGAATGGAAAATGAAAGAAATTATGAGATGTGCAGGAAGCTTGCTGAGTTTTACTGAGAATCATCAGCAGATTCATTATATTGGTTCATGACCTGCTGCCTCTCTTCAATTATTTTAAGAAGCTCGTCAGGTATGCCCTCTGAAAGCACTTCAGCAACAATATTGCCAAGCTCATGCTTGGCTATTTCATTAGCCCTGCCTTCATCAGTCTTCATATTATCATAATATTCCCTTATCCTTGGCATGGCTTCTTCTTTTTTTGAAGCGTCTCTTGCAAGATACTGCCATATTGCCCTTGATTTCATTGATTCATTGACATCTCTTGCAATTCTCTGGAATTTTTCGCAGTGCTGGTATTTGTCAAGCATTCTTGCAAAGCATCCAACTGCCTTTTCATCTGGGTTCCTTGGGTTCTCAATCATATCAAGAACATGCTGCTGTGCTGGCTCGTCTACAAACCTCTGCAAAGCCTTGTTTACAGTCTTGTATTCTTCTCCAGAAAGGACAAGCTTTCCAAGTGTTGAGCTTTTCATGCCTTCAACAACACCCTTTTCAAGCTCAGAGTCATCCTTTGTCTGTGTTGCCATCAGGTACATTCCAGCTGCATCTCCTGTAAACATGTTGTCTGCAACATACTTATTTTTTGAAAACAAGTTATATAATCTTAAAATCTGAACGCCGTCTATCCTGCCTTTGCCGTTCTGTACAAAGTCAATTGTCTGGTCATTGTTCTGCAAAAGCATTGACAGGTATTTTAGTAAAAAGTCCTTCTGCTCTTGTGCAGGCTCTTCTGAATTTTCCATAATATCATTATAAATATCAAGTATAACTCCTGTTTTTGCATAAAATGATTTTTCGCCGTCAGAATCTTTTCCATGCATTCCTGCAACAAGTACATCCTTGTCAAAAACAGCATTCCTAAAAGCGTATAATGCATCAAGGTCTTTTGTAATATCTGTTGCCCTTTTAACAGAGCCAATAAAATGTGAGAATCTTTCAAGCATCCTTAG
Organism: Candidatus Woesearchaeota archaeon; assembly: GCA_019323415.1. Classification (GTDB taxonomy): domain Archaea; phylum Nanobdellota; class Nanobdellia; order Woesearchaeales; family WJKV01; genus JAHWHF01. The sequence goes on from JAHWHF010000082.1 coordinate 2,533, forward strand.
CTTGTGCTTGTCAACAATGCACGGGCCAAGCTCATTATGGTTTACTGCAACATAATCTGACTCTGGCAGCTCAAGCTCGCCTTTATGCAAAACTGCAACTTCAACCGGTATCTGAGTCTCAATAACCTGCTTGTCATCAACAACAATCTTGCATGGCACTGTTGCAGGAGCAAGCTTCTGCTCAACTGCCTTTTGGTAAGGTATAAATTCAATATCATGAGGGTAATGTTTGTCTAAATCAATGCCTGCAGAACTCATCAAATGCTCTTCAAGTGTTTCAGCACCGTATTCAACTTCTTTTTCCATTATCATTATAGCCACCTTTTAATTATTATTTGTAATGTCAAGAAGGCCCTGATATGTTTCAGGGGGAGGGAAGCAGAAATCCTACCAGGACCTCTTTCATTAACATCTAGTAGACAGAGCTAATATTTAAATCTTTCTATTTTTTATCACCTATAAGTAGTAAAAAAATAAAGAACCCTTGTTTTAGCCCTTAAAACCTCAAAATTCGCACACCTGAAAGACATGAATTCAAGGCAAAAAGCGCCGTAAACCGCAGTTTTCAGAAAAATCTGCCTGTTTATAAATGGCCAAAGCATGCTTCAATAAAATCAGCAACAACTTCTATTTCATTATGCTGTATCATGACATCACACAGCTGCTCTCTTTTAACTCTTAATGTATCTTCAACATAAGGAACAAGCTTTCCCTGCTCATACATCTGCCTCAGATGAGCATTCCTGTTGATATTGTCCAATGTCCAGAAAGCAACAAAAATTCCTCTTCCGCCAATGCCTTTGATCGCAGACATGTCGTCATACCTGTCTCCAACATATACAAAATTTTCAAATGGGATATTTATGCCCTGCTGGCCAAGCTTTTCCTGCGCATGCCTGAACATAAGATCGCCTGGCTTCTCCCACATTAACCTTACTGTCTTGATTGTTCCAGGGTCTAGCTCGCATCCCTGCGCCTCGAGCTGCTCCAAGTGCTGCTCAATGCATTCTCCTGAAATATAAATAAGGTCAGGGTTAAGCAAATGCTCAACGCCAAGGCCTACCAGCTTTTTTCTCTGGCTAAGGCCGTTGCCGTTTGAGACAACGCCCTGGCTTTTCTGAGGTATTCTCTCCATTACCTCCTCAAGCCCGGGAGTCCTCATATGCTCAATCTCGCCATACTCTATTTCATCAATGGCATATTCCTTGTCAACAAAAATGCCATAGCTTTTTCCAAGCTCAGGCCTAATGAACCTTCTTGCAACCTCTTCATCCTCAAGAATAGGGCTGCGATACATTGTCCAGTCTATGTCCCAAAATAAAAGGTATGTCATTTCAGCCTTCCTCGTAATATCTTGCTTTTCTAATTTCTTCAACCAATTTCTCATGCTCAGGATTGCCGTGGCCGCAATAATCTGAGAACATATAGAACATAAAATCATGAATCTGTGATAAGTTTCCGGGCTCTGCGTGCGGGAAACAATGCGTTTTCAAATAATCATTAATCATATCCTCTATTCTTGCCCTTAATGCCAGCTTGTCCAAGCCTTCATCAGATGCAGCCATATAAATCGGGTCATAAGCCGGGCCCAATACC
>JAHWHF010000083.1 GCA_019323415.1 Candidatus Woesearchaeota archaeon
AATAATGGGATAAGGCTCACGAAATCTCCCACAATCCTGCTGTAATTTGTGCCAATTATGATGTAAAATAGCAATGCAAAAAGCACATTTGCAGCATATTTGTTGTATTTGAAGACTTTCCATTCAAGATTAACAATAAATCTTGACAATATGAAAGGCAGCACAATCAAAAGGAATATTGTCCTGAACAAGAACCACATATTAACTCCTGCTCCTGATAAAAAGTATATCAGGAGAGGAGTGTAGATTACGGCAGAGCAATATGCTATAATCTGAGCGAAAAATCCTAATTTAACATTTCCTTTTGTAAGATAAACCAAAGGTATTATGCCTGTGGCAGGGGGTATTGCTGCAAACAGTATCATGCCGTTGAAATAGTCAGTATTCTTGACAAACAAAAATGCTGACGCAATTATCAAAACAGGCAGCAATACATAATTCATCGCAACAAGTGCAATTGCTGTCTTGATGCTCTTCTTGATATTCTTCCTGTCCCCATCCAGCTTCATGCCCTTTAATGACAGGGTCATTAATACAAGCAGTATAGGTATAAGCATGAAATTCAAATCAGATGCATATGATGGAAAAACAAAAGCTAAAGCTACTGACATAAAATACACTATGTTTGTTGCGTTGAACAAGGCTTTCATTTTTCACCTCTTATTTTTTTGCAATCTTCCAGAGAATTTCAAAATACTTCATGTATGCTTCTGAAAGTTCCTTGTTCCTTATCTGTATCACCAGCGGATGCTTTGACCAAAGAATGAAAACAACCTCGTCGCCGCATATGTTTGTTGAAATAGGCGAGTCATATTCAGGGCTAAGATATTTTGCCTCTGTCTGGGGCATCTTGTTCAGGTACTTTATCCTGTCTTTTGCATCGCTGTTGTAAATAAGCTTCATCCACAGCTTTTTCTCAAGCCGTCTCATGTGGTAGTTCTCTATAAACGGCCCAAGCACATCCCTTGCAATCTCAGGAACGCCAAATCCGTACCTTGGCTCGCCCATTTCTATGAAATGATCAAGCACGTTTCTTACAGCCTTTGCTCCTTTGAATATCCTTGCTTCAGAATCTTTTGCAAGCTGCTGGTTAAGCATAAGGCTTGGAAGTATGCTGTTAAGCTTCATCTCCTTTTCCTTAAGGATGTTCATTAGGTTTTTTGCATCGCATGCGCTGAAATATTTCTTGTTGTCTTTTGTTGTTTCAGCTGCAAGGCCTTTCTCCTTCAGCCTTTCCAAAGCATCATATACGTTCGGCCTTGGAACCTTGTTATTCTTAGAAATTGCGCCTGCAGTTGAGCTTCCCAAATGTATAAGGGACAAATACACCTTAGCCTCATTTTTGCTCAATCCCAGGTCTTCCAATACTTTTTCATTAACTTCTTCCATGCTTATCACCTGATTGGTTTCATTGTTTAAAAATATTGCCATTATGCCGCCTCCAATAATTGTTTTGACTTGTCAATAAAATCCTGCACATCCTTCAGCCTGAGGAAATAATGCTCCCTGTCTGTCGGGCTTGTTAACTGGTATCTGACAATGCCCTTGTCTGCCCATGCCTCCAAAGCATCATGGAAGTTCTGGAGGTAAGCAATGTCCTCTTGTGTTTTTGCATAAGGAATTGAATACAGCCTGTCCTTTATCCTGTCTGCCTTCTCAAGTACAGATCCTGAGCATGATTCTCCCAAAGCAATAGGCAAAAGCTGGCAGTAGTCCCTGTTTACAGGCTTTAGCTGGGTTACAGCTTCCCTGAACTCAAACAATGTCCTGTCATCTTCTTCTTTACCATTTTCATCAAAGTGCTTCACCCTATATTGTATGCTCTTTACTGTTTCCCTGTATTCCCTAACTGCTTTTTCAAAATACTGCGCGCTTTTGAATTCATCATATCTTTCAAGCTCAAGCTCAAGGCTTTTCAGCTCAGATGCGGATTTTGTCTTTAGTTTTGCTTTAAGGCATTTTGTCTCATTTATGATTGGCTCAAGCACTTTCTTTACTGTCCTGTATTTGTGTTCAAGATTAGCAATTTTCGATTTTGCAGCCTCTAATCCTGAACTTTCAATTGCACCTAATTGCCTGTAAAGGCTGAATGCCTTTTCTACTTCCATTATCTGCATATTCTTTACATCTATGTGCCTTATGCATTCATACAAATCAGAACTTCCGCAGTCTGCATCTTCATTAATTGAAGAGCATCTTTGAAGCAGGTTCTGCCTTATGCTTTCCTTTGCTGCTTCAAGCTTTGGCCTGAACTCGTTCAGCTCAAGGTTGTACATGCCTGCTTCTTCAGGCCAGTTTTCAGAGCTGATTTCTTCCAACTGCATTGCACTCAGCTCAAGCAGCCTTTTAACAGCTTCCTCTGAATCTTTCTTAGTAATCTTTTCCAGCTCATTGTTGCATGCAGCAGCATGCCTGTATTTTGCCTTAATCTCATCTTTTTCATCAAATGCCCTTGACTTTTCAACAATCATCCTGTCAATGGCATCAACCAACTGCACATATTCTGAAATCTGGTCTTCAATATAGAATGATTTTCTTGAGTCATACTTTTCAGCTGCAAATGAGCTTTTGTTTTTCTCAAACTTCAATATAAGTTCCCTTGTTTCGGATTTTTCAATGCCTTTTAGTATTGAAGCTAAAGTCTGTATGTCGTGCTTGACCTGGCTTTTGCTGCTTTTATACGCTTCAAAGTTTTCTATGTGCTCATCAACTTCGCTGCACAGCATCTTTACTTTTGTCGGCACAGCATAAACAAGGCCGTCTTTTCTTTCAAATTTCATGATTATTGCATGATAATCATCAAGAACAGACATCAATGCATTTCTTACATCTTCAACTTCTTCAACTGACAAATATTCTGCATTTTTGTATTCATTAACTATCCTATTTGTTGAGTTTTTGGTTACCTGCTCCAGGCAATTGATAAAATCAGTGTATCGTTCTATTTTCTTGTCCTTTATCCTTACAAAATCAGCAACAGCTTCTTTCAAATCGCAATACTGCCTTGCAATTTCATTGATTCTTGCAACATTGCTGTCAGAATCGCCAAGCTTTGAAGTTTCAATAAAGTTTTTTTCAAGCTCAGATGCAAGCTTTACAGACGCTTTTTTCAATTTTTTTGCAACAGGCTTGAATTTCTTTTTTGCCTGTTTTATTTTAACAATGCTGCCGCCAACAATCTCCCTGTAATCTTTTGCAACTTCTTTTCTGTATGCCTTGTATTTTGCTTCAAGTGTTTGGCATATGCCCAAATCATTTGCAATGCTTACCATAAGCACAACATTTTCATCAGTTCTTGGGCTTGATGATATCTTTTCTAGAGCAGAATCAAGCGATTCTTCATTTTTTAGCAGATTCTCTAGGCTAATCTTGTCATTTGACCATTGCTCATAATATTCATTGATCTTCTGGTAGTCCATTTTCATCAACCTTGAACAATTGAACATATTCTCCCTTGAAAGGGTCTAATACTGTAACATACCCGTCTTTTACCTGCCTCTTTACCCATGCACCAACCAATTCAGGATTGTGCTCTTTCATGAAATCAAGCCCGTGCTGCCAGCATTTTTTCCAGTCAATGTCAATTCCAAGGTCAATGCACTGGCTTGTCTTGAAATATTCTGATGATTTGGATTCATAGTCTGTCTTTCCAAGAGCTCCGCATTCAACAAGCCTTTCAAGAACATCCTTTACAAGCCTTGGGCTGTGGCCAACATAGTCTTTCCTGAACTTTTCATATGCCTCATTTAATGTGATTTTTTCATCATCTTCAAAATAATTAAGCACATCCTGCCCGAATATTGGGAAGCCTACAAGGTCTTTCAGGAACTGCTTCCAGTATGCCTCATGCACCTGGTATATGTCCTGCATCTCAATGTAAAGAATGCCTTTCTCATGTATCCTTTCATTGTAATGGAACTTGCCGCAGCCCTCAAACAGCTCAGCAACATAATCATCAAAGCTTCTTGCCCTTATTGTCTGTGTTGGTATAAGGTCTGCTATGTAGTCATAGAAAGGATTTTCATATTCAGGCTCATCCATTGTTATAAGATTTTCAAGATGGCTTTTGAAGCCTTCAATGTCCCTATTTTCATATACAGGCCCTTCATCTTTTTTTGCAGAAGGGTGCCTTTTTCTTTTCTTGTCATCTAATATTTTTTTTGTCTGGTCTGAGCTTACATCTGTCTGCAAGATAAATATCCTTCTTGAGAATTCCTTGTCATATTTGAATGCATTTTCAACAGCTATTGTGAAAAAGAATCCTTTTCCTGCCTTGATTGTGTTAACTTCATTCTTTCCCTTTGACTGGTTCCATACTTTTCTTGATGCATCCTCTCCTTCAAGCAGCGTCTTAAGAACTTCAACATTTGTA
>JAHWHF010000084.1 GCA_019323415.1 Candidatus Woesearchaeota archaeon
GGCAGACGCTGTTGCAGAAGAGCTTGTCATGAAAGCTGAAAGGCAGATGATGGCTTTGTCAAGCCAGCTTGACATAAAAGTTGAAGCGCCTGAGCCTAAAAAAGAAGAGACAACAGAAAAGCCTGCAGAGGAGCCAAAAGCAGAAGAGGCTCCGGCTGAAGAGAAGAAGGAATAAATCATATTCAAAAGACAACGAAAGTTGGTATCTTACGATATTAACTTATAATTAATCAAAACGGAGGAAAAAATGGAATACATTTATGCGGCAATGCTTATCCACAAGGCAGGTGGAAAGGTTGATGAAGCAACCATGAAGAAAGTATTGGAAGCTGCTGGTGTAAAGGTTGACGAAGCAAGAGTTAAGGCAACAGTTGCTGCTCTTGAGGGAGTTAACATTGACGAGGCTATCCAAAAAGCTGCTGTTGTAGCTGCACCTGTTGCTGCTGCACCTGCTGCAGGCGGAGAAGCAAAAGCTGAAGCAAAGGAAGAGAAAAACCCAGAAGAGGAGAAAAAGGCAGAAGCTGAGGCTGCTGCTGGACTAGGCTCCTTGTTTGGCTAAATTTTTTTTATTTTATTTTTTAAAATGCATTTAGCAGAAATTCATGGTTATGGCAAAGGCAAAAGAACCTGTAGAAGTGAGAAGGTTCCAGGTAGAGATAGCTCAGGTTAAGAAGAAATGGAACCAGGCATTCAGCGAAAAGGAGAAAACTGCTGAGAAAAAGAAAGAGATTAGTAGGAATATTTCTAAGATTATTTCTGAGGTCAAGAAGCACAAGTCTGAAAGGAACAAGCTTAATGACCAGATAAAGAAGCTTAAGCAAGACAGGGACAAGAAGAACGAAGCGACAAAAGAGCTTGTTGAAAAGGCAAAGGTCATAAACAAGCAGAAAGAGGAGTTCTCAAAAAAGTTTGATGTAAAAGGCGACCCTGGAAAGATAAAAAGGGACCTTGACGCCCTTAACATGAAGCTTGAGACAGAGGCATTGTCATTTGATGCAGAGAAAAAGCTGATGAAGACAATCAATGACCTCAAGAAGCAGTATGAGAATGTCAAAGAGGTAAGCCAGGTCTGGGCTTCAATGCATGAGCTTAATGACAAGATTAAGGAAGCAAGGAAAGAGGCAAAGAAAGTCCATGACGAAATACAGAAGATGGCTGACGAGAGCGAGAAAAAGCACAACCAGGTGCTTGAGCTTTCAAAGCAGGTTGATGCATTGAAGATTGAAGAGGAGAAGGCCTCAAAGGATTTTGAAGAGAAAAAGGCTGCATTTGATGTTGTTGACAATGAGCTTAACGAAAAGCTGGGCGAATCTGCGCAGGTAATGCACAGGCAGGAAGAGTCTGCGCAGCACAAAAAGGAAAAGAAAAAGCAGAAAGAGAGCGAAATCCTCAAGGAAAAGGCAAAGGAAGTTGAGGAAAAGATCTCAAAGAAGAAAAAGCTCACAACAGAAGACCTTCTTGCGTACCAGGCAAAATAATGATGACAAACATTTCAAAGATTGTCTCAATTCTACGAAAAAAATATCCTGACGAATGGGCAGGAAACAATGACCCTTACAAGACGCTTATATCGTGCTTATTGAGCCTTAGGACAAAAGACGAGACAACATACCCTGCTGCTGAAAGGCTGTTCAAAAAAGCAGCAACGCCTAAAAAAATGCTCAAGCTGAGCGCAAAACAGATACAGTATGAGATTTATCCTGTGGGATTCTACAAGACAAAGTCAAAAAGGATAAAGGAAATATCAAGGACAATTATCAAAAAATACGGCTGCAAAGTCCCTGATGACATTGACGAGCTGATGAAGCTCAAAGGCGTTGGAAGAAAGACTGCAAACATTGTTGTGACGCATGCATTCAACAAGCCGGGCATTGCTGTTGACACGCACGTTCACAGGATTTCAAACAGGCTTGGATATGTAAAGACAAGAACACCTGACGAGACAGAACAGGCATTAAGAAAAAAATTGCCAAAAAAATACTGGGTAATACTGAATGAACTATTGGTCCAGCATGGAAAGACAATATGCGTTCCAATTTCCCCATGGTGCTCAAAATGCCCAATCTACAAATACTGCAAAAGAATTAATGTAAAGAGAAAAAGATGAAGATAAAACAATTATTGGATGACTATGAAAAGCACAAGCTAAAAATAAGGAAAAGGCTTGATGATTTTTCCAAAGTAAAAAAGAAGGATTATTTTTATGAGCTGTGCTTCTGCATACTTGTGCCGCAGTCAAAGGCAAAGAACGGGCTTTATGTTGAGCATTGGCTCAGGAAAAATGA
>JAHWHF010000085.1 GCA_019323415.1 Candidatus Woesearchaeota archaeon
CATTGCTTCAGGAAAGCCTGGAATAATTGTTGGAAGAAAAGGCTCAAACATACAGGAGCTTACAAGGGACCTGAAAGAGAAGTTCAACCTTGACAACCCTCAGATTGAGATTGCAGAAGTTGGAAATGTTTTCCTTGATGCAAATGTTGTTGGCGAGATGATTGTCAATGACCTTGAAAGGTTCGGCTCAATGAGGTTCAAGCAGATCGGCCACAGGATGGTCGAAAACATAATGAGGGCAGGCGCGCTTGGCGTTGAGATCAGGATGTCAGGAAAAATCCCGAGCGCAAGGGCAAAATCATGGAGATTTTATGCTGGCTATTTGAAAAAATCAGGAGAGGCTTCAGAGGTTGGCGTCAGAAAAAGTATAATGTCTGCAAACCTGAAGTCAGGCACAGTTGGTGTGCTTGTTATGATAATGCCTCCAGATCTTGTGCTTCCGGACAAGGTTTTAATCCTTGAGGATGTTAAGGGCGAAGGCGCTGAAGCTGCTGAAGAAAAGAAAGAAGAGAAAGCAGAAGAAGGCAAAAAGAAAAAGCCTGCAAAAAAGAAAAAAAAGAAGGCAGCAAAAAAAGAAGAGGCAGCTGAAGAGGCAAAGCCTGAGCAGGCAAAAGAGCCTGAAGTTCATATTGAAGAAGTAAACCCAGAGGATGTCGAGGCAGTACCTGAGGCTGAAAAGGCTGAAGACAAGCCTGAAGAGGAATCACAATGAAGTTCAAGGAAATCCAGTCTATGTCAGAGCAGGATAAAAAAGAAAGGGAGATCGAGCTTAAGAAAGAGCTCATGAAACTTTACGCTCAAGTTGCCACTGGTTCAAATCTTGAGAGCCCCGGAAGGGTTTCACAGATCAAGAAGACATTGGCAAAAATTCAAACAAGCAGAAAACTTCGAGGTGAAAAAACCAACAAATGAGCAATATATGTCCCAAATGCGGACTGCCCAAAGAACTATGCGTTTGCGAGACAATCGCTAAGGAAAGCCAGAAAGTCATCATACGCACTGAAAAAAGGGCCTTTGGCAAGAAATACACAATTGTCGAGGGCATAGATGACTCAGAGATCGGGCTTTCAGAGCTCGCAAAGAAGCTCAAGTCAAAACTTGCGTGCGGTGGCACAGTCAAGGATAACCAAATTGAGCTTCAAGGCGACCACAAGCGCAAGGTCAGAGAGATACTGACCCAGCTGGGATTTGTCCCTGAGACAATCGAAGTTCAATGATCATGAAAAGTTCGGAAATGGTCAAGCACGAGTTCATAGGGCTGACCATCAGAATAACAAAAGCCTTGAACAAGGCCCTTGAGGGCGTTGAAGGAAAGGTCATTGACGAGACAAAGAATACTTTTGTCCTTTTGACAGAAAAGGGCAGGAAAGTCATACTCAAAAACCAACTGGCTGAGCTTGTTGTCAAGGACAACAACTCTGTCGTTGTCGCGGGCCTTGTGCGCGGAAAACACGAGGAAAGGATAAAGGTGAAATGAAGATGGCGAAAAACATCGGCGTTGACGTGCCGGAACCAAAGGAAAAGTGTGAAGATAGGCATTGCCCTTTTCACGGCGAGCTCAAGCTAAGGGGCAGCCTTTTTGTAGGCACAGTTGTCGCTAGCAAAGTTAAGAAAACAGCTACTGTTGAGAAGACATGGAGGCATTATATTCCTAAATATGAAAGGTTTGAGGAAAGAAGAAGCAGGCTGAGGGTCCACAACCCGCTTTGCATTGATGCAAAAGAAGGAGACAGGGTTAAGGTTATGGAATCAAGGCCAATAAGCAAGACAAAGAAATTTGTAATCATACAAAATCTTGCGGTTGTTGAGCAAAAATGAAAGCATTGAAAGTAAGGGTGACAAAAGGATTGTGCGTCGGCTCATACCTTGACGCATGCGACAACTCAGGCGCAGCTATACTATTCATCAACTCTGTAAAAAGGGCAAAGACAGTCAAGGGAAGAGTTCCATCGGCAGGCGTATCAGACCTTGTAATTGCAAGCGTCAAGAAAGGCACTCCTGACATGAGAAAGACTGTTGTTCCTGCAGTAATCGTAAGGCAGAGAAAAGAGTACAAAAGGCCTGACGGCACAAGAATCAAGTTCGAGGACAATGCAGCTGTTGTGCTTAAGGAAGAGAAGGGCGGAAACCCGAAAGGCACAATCATCAAGGGCCCTATTGCAAAAGAAGTTGCAGACAGGTGGCCTGCAGTTGCAAAGATTGCTAAAATAATTGTTTAGGATTGAAAATGAAAAACTGGTCAAAGCACTGGAAATCAAGCGAAAAAGCAGGGAAGCAGAGAAAGTACAGGTATAATGCCCCTAAACACATAAGGGCGAAGCTTATCTCATCCCATCTTTCAAAAGAGCTAAGGCAGAAGCATTCAACAAGAAGCATGCCTCTAAGGAAAGGCGACAGTGTAAAGGTTATGAGGGGAAGGCTAAAGGGCGAGACAAAGAAAGTTGAATCAGTTGACAGGAATGCTTTCAAAGTTTATCTTGAGGGTGCAAGGATAACAAAGACAGACGGGACAGAAGTTCCTATTGTGTTTGAGCCTTCAAACCTTTTGATAACATCACTAAACACAGAAGATAAAAGAAGGTTTAAGGAAAGGGTCAAGCAGGAGAAAGCTGCAAAGCCGGCACTCAAGCAAAAACCAGTTCCCGCTAAAAAACCTGAAGCTAAAAAGCAAGTCAAGGAGGAAAAATAAATGGTAAAAAACCATATGCTAAGAATGGCAGCACCGTACAGTTGGCCTATCGCAAGAAAAATAATCAGGTTTGTGCCAAAGCCATCACCAGGCGCCCATTCATATGAGGACAGCATACCTCTTGTTATTTTGCTAAGGGATGTCCTGAAGCTTGCAAAGACTTCAAAGGAAGTCAGCTACCTGCTAAATAACAAGCAGATACTTGTTGACGGCAGAAAAGTAAAGGACAAAAGGTTCCCTGTCGGATTCATGGACATAATCACAATACCCGACCTTAAGAAAAGTTTCAGGATACTGCTGAACAAAAAGGCAAAGCTGAGGATTGTTGAGACAGACGACAAGCAGGCAAAGTTCAAGCTTGCAAGAATTGTTGGAAAAAGAAATCTAAAAGGCGGAAAAGAGCAGGTAAACTTCCACGACGGAAAGAACGTGCTTTCAAAGCACAAGCTTGCGCTTGGCGACACAGTTGTTTATGATTTTGAAAAAGGCATTGGCGAAGTGCTTGAGATGAAGAAAGGCGCATTTGTCTATCTTACAGCAGGCAAGCACACAGACCATTCAGGAAAAGTCGCTGAGATTATGCCAAGGAAGACTGCTGAAGATGAAATCATTGTTGAAAGCAGCGGCAAGCAGATCAGGACATTGAAAAAATATGCATTTGTTATAGGCAAGGACAATTCATACATAAACCTTGAGTGAAAATGAACGAAAACAACAAGATGAGGGAAATAAGGGTTGAAAAGCTTACCCTAAATTTTGGAGCAGGAAAAGACGGTGACCTGCTTGAAAAAGGCGTGAAGCTGCTGCACCTTATCTCAGGAAAAGAGCCTGTTAAGACAATCACAACTAAAAGAATCCCTGAATGGGGTGTAAGGCCGGGCCTTCCTCTTGGATGCAAGATAACATTAAGGGGCAAAGAGGCGACTGACCTTCTTCAGAGGCTGCTTAAGGCAAAATCACACAAGATAAAGGAAAGGTCATTTACTTCAGGAAACTTTTCATTCGGCCTGCACGAGTACATAGACATTCCCGATATCAAGTACCAGCCTGAGCTTGGAATAATCGGCTTTGAGGTTGCAGTTACACTTTCAAGGCCTGGATTCAGGGTTAAGGAAAGGAAGGTAAGGCCAAAGAGCCTTCCAAAAAGGCACAGGATATCAAAAGAAGACACAATCAAGTTTGCCCAGGAAAAGCTTGGCATTACAGTAGGTGAATGATTATGACAACAAAAGATTATACAAAATGCATGAAACAGCTTGAAAACAAGCCTGTAAAGCTTGCAAAGTTCATGAAGCACAGCACGCCAAAGAAAAGAACTTTCGGCGCAGGCGTAAGAAAATGCAGGAGATGCGGCCAGAAAAACGCACACATAAGAAAATACGGCCTTAACTACTGCAGGACATGCTTCAGGGAAGTTGCTGAAGAGATTGGTTTCAGGCAATACTCATAGGTGAAAAAATGGTTCAGAAAGATATAGTTGCAGACGCATTGGCGAAAATTTCAAGATATGAAGACCTTGGAAGGTCAGAAGTTGAGCTAAAGCCTGTTTCAAAACAGCTTAAGGAGATTTTGAAGATTATGAATGAGGAGGGCTTTGTAGGCACATTCCAGGAAATTGAAGATGGAAAAGGAAATTTCCTGAAGCTTAACCTTATAGGAAGGGTTAACAATTGCGGCGCAATCAAGCCAAGGTTCTCTGTCAAGCTTTCAGAGATTCAGATGAAAGAGGAAAGGTACCTGCCTGCAAAGGGCTTTGGAATTATCATAATTTCAACACCAAAAGGCATAATGACGCACAACAAGGCAGCTGAAAACAAGACAGGAGGAAGCCTGCTGGCATTTTGCTATTAACTGATACAAACATGGCAAAGAAAAAGAAATCAACAGGAATCAAGGTTGAGGTTAAGCTACCTGCAGGTGTAACTGCAGAAGTTTCAGAGGCAAACCAGTTTGCAACAGTTGTCATGAAAAAAGGCAATAGCGAGAACAAGAGGACATACGACACAAAAGTCGCAGGCATTGCTGCTGACAGCGGCAAGATTGTTATTTCAGCTCCAAAAGACAGCAGGAAATACAGGAAAGTTGTAGGAACATTTGAGGCGCATATAACAAACCAGTCAGAGGGCGTTGAAAAGATTCACGTTTACAAGCTTAAGATTTGCTCAGGCCACTTCCCGATGAGCGTTACAGTGAGCGGAGACACATTGACAATCAAGAACTTCCTTGGCGAGACAGTCCCCAGGACACTCAAGCTGAGGCAGGGAGTCAGTGTAAAGGTAAGCGGCACTGAGATAAAAGTTGAGAGCACAAGCATAGAGCTTGCAGGCCAGACAGCTGCAAGCATAGAGAGCCTTTCAAAAATAAAGCAGAAGGACTCAAGGATTTTCCAGGACGGAATATACATAACTGAAAAGGACGGAGAGCCTGTTTAAAATGGATACAAAAAAACTAATTGAGATAAAGCAGCAGCACAGCAAGAGAAAGCCTTATTTTTTGAGGCAGTGCACGCACAAGCTTAAGGCTCTCAAGATTAAATGGAGAAAGCCGAAAGGGCTTCATTCAAAGCTGAAGAATGCAAAGGCAGGACACTCAAAGTCAGTCAAAGTCGGCTACAGGGCTCCTGCAGTTGTAAGGACAATGCACCCGTCAGGTCTTTTCCCTGTTGCTGTTTCAAATGTGGCAGACCTTGGAAAGATATCTGGAGGACAGGGCGCGCTTGTTTCATCAACAGTTGGCTTGAGGAAAAAGCTGCAGATTGTTGATGAGGCAAAAAAGAAAAATATCGCAATACTAAATATCAAGGAAATAGAGAAATTTGTCGAGCAGGCAAACGCATTGCTTGAAAAAAGAAAGCAGGCAAGAAAAGAGATGCTCGAAGGCAAAGAGAAAAAGAAGGCAAAGAAAAAGAAGAAGGAAGAAAAGAAAGAAGAGCCAAAAGAAGAAAAAACTGTAGAGGAGAAGAAGGTCGAGGAGAAAAAGGAAAAAGACAAGATATTGACCTCAAAACAATAAAATGAGACTAACTGTTCAAAAAAGGCTTGCAAGCCAGGTGCTTAACTGCTCACCTAAAAAGGTTTGGATAGACCCTGAAAGGCTTGAGGAAATAAGGGAAGCTATCACAAAGCGAGACATTCAGGACATGGTTAACACAGGCCTTATCAAAAAGAAAAAAACGCCTCTCCATTCAAGGGCAAGGGCAAGGCTGAACAAGCTCCAGAAAAGCAAAGGCAGAAGAAGGGGCATGGGCAGGAGAAAAGGAGGCTCAAACGCAAGAACTCCTACAAAAGAGCATTGGATTACACATGTAAGGGCGCAGAGAGACCTTGCAAGGACACTGTTCGAGAAAAATGTAATTGAAAGGGCAATCTTCCTTGAACTTATGAGAAAAATTAAAGGCGGATTTTTCAGGAACAGAAGGCACATCAAGCTGTACTTGGCAGAAAGAAGGTTGATTTCAGAGGTTGAAAAGAAAGAGCCTGCAAAGCAGGAGAAACAGGAGAAAAAAGAGACTGCTGTTAAAAAAGTTGTAAAATCAAAACCCAAAGAGGAAGCTGAGAAATGAGAAAGACAAGAAGAAATGTAAGTTTTAGGAGAAAGCTTCAGGGAAAGACCAATTACAGGAAAAGGCTTGCCCTTTTGAAGTCAGGCCAGCATAGGCTTGTTGTCAGGACAAGCATTCACAACACTTATGTCCAGCTTGTTGAGTACCAGCCTGAAGGAGACAAGATAGTTGTTTCAGCTGACACAAAACAGCTTGCAAAGCTTGGCTGGAAATTTTCAGGCTCAAGCGTTCCTGCAGCATATCTTGCAGGGCTTATGTGCGCTAAAAAATCAAAGGGCGTGAAACAGGCAGTGCTTGACGCAGGCCCGGCTTCGCTTACAAAAGGATGCAGGATTTATGCAGCGCTTAAAGGCGCAATAGACGGCGGCCTTGAGATAAGCGCATCTGAAGAGGTATTCCCTTCAGAGGACAGGATAACAGGCAAGCACATTGAGGATTATGCAAAATCAATTGCAGGCACAGACAAATATAACAAGATATTTTCATTATACTTGAAGCAGGGCGCAAAGCCCGAGGAATTTGTAAAAGCTTTTGGAAGCATCAAATCCAAAATTGAGGGGTTAAAGTAATATGGCAGAACAATCACAAAACAGGAGAGGAAGACAGGCAAAGCCCAGCAGAGCAGAGATACTTGAGAGCTGGCAGCCAAAGACTGAAGTTGGCAGGCTTGTAAAGTCAGGTGAGATAAAAGACCTGGCAGATATACTTAAAACAGGAAAAAAAGTGCTTGAGGCAGAAATAGTTGATTCTCTTCTTCCAGAACTTGAGTCAGACCTGCTGATGATTGGCCAGAGCAAAGGAAAGTTTGGAGGCGGACAGAGAAGGGCTTTCAGGCAGACACAGAAAAAGCAGAAAGAAGGTGCAAGAATTTCGTTCACAACAATGGCAGTTGCAGGAAACAGGAACGGCTTTGTAGGCATAGGACTTGGCAAGGCAAGGGAGACAATTCCTGCAAGAGAAAAGGCTTTCAGGAATTCAAAGCTTAACATGATGATGATTAGGAGAGGATGCGGCGACTGGAAATGCAGCTGCGGCACACCTCACTCAATCCCGTTCGCAGTTACAGGAAAATGCAGCTCAGTCGAGCTTACATTAATGCCTGCGCCAAAAGGAACAGGCTTATGCGTTGAAAAAGAGTGCCAGAAGATACTTGCGCTTGCAGGAATAAAGGATGTATGGAGCAAGACAAAAGGCCAGACAAAGGTCAAGCTGAACCTTGTTGCAGCGTGCGAGCAGGCGCTTAAAAAAATGATGCTTGTAAAGGTAAGCGAGAAAAACATAGCTGAGCTTGGAATTATCGAGGGAATGGTCAAGAAACAGGAGCAGCAGGGAGAGAAAAATGAGTAAGATTGCAATTGTCAGGATACAGGGAGACACAGACTTGCCCAGCCCATTGAAAAAGACACTTGAAATGCTTAACCTGAAAAAAAAGCATAACTGTGTTGTTGTTGAGGACACGCCTGTCATTCAGGGAATGCTTAAAAAAGTTCACTCTCACGTTACATGGGGCAGTATTGCTGAAGATACTGTCAAAAAACTTAAGGACGCAAGAAAAGCTGTAAATGAAAAGGTATTCAGGCTTAACCCGCCAAAAGGCGGATTTGAAAGAAAAGGCATCAAGGTTCCGTACAACATAGGCGGAGCTGCTGGCAAAAGGCCGGCTATTGATGATTTGATATTAAGGATGATTTAGAAGTGGTGTTAAAATGAAAAGGCGAGGCAAGAAAGTCAAGAAGTTAAGGGGAAACCAGACGCACGGCTACGGCTCAAAGAAAAAGCACAGGGGTGCTGGATCAAGAGGAGGAAGAGGAATGGCTGGCACTGGAAAAAGGGCAGACACAAACAAGCCTTCAATCAACCCTTCAACATATTTTGGCAGGCATGGTTTTACATCAATCAAGAAGCTAAAGCAAAAAGTTAAAACTATAAACATAGGCGAACTTTCAGGCATTGAAGCCAAATCAGGCGTCATAGACCTGACTGCATTGGGCTATACAAAGCTTTTGGGAAAAGGGGAGGTAAGCCAGAAATACAGTGTCAAGGTAAAGCAGGCATCAAAAAGGGCTGTCGAGGCTATAGAGGCAAAAGGCGGCTCAGTTGAGGTCATGCCAAAAAAGGTATTTGCACAGCCTGAGAAAGAAGCTGAGCCTGAAGAAGCAGCTGAAGAATCAGGCGAAGAGCAGTAATAGCCTTGGGCGCAAGCCTGGATAGTTTTAAAAGAGGGGCAAATGGGGATATACCAAAACATAATAGAAAATCTGCCTGAAGTTAAAGGACCTACACAAAGAAGGCTTTCTTTTAAGGAAAAACTCAAATGGACGCTAATCAGTCTTGTATTGTTCTATATACTTGGCCTGGTATCATTATTCGGTCTTGACCCGCAGTACCAGTTCAGGTTCGATCAACTTGCACTTATACTTGGAGCAAAATTCGGCTCAATAATATCGCTGGGTATTGGTCCAATTGTAACAGCATCAATCGTGTTGCAGCTGCTTAACGGCTCAGGCATTCTTAAGTTTGACCTTACAACACCTGAGGGAAAAAAGACATTTCAGGGAACACAGAAGCTTCTTGCAATATTCTTTGTAATATTTGAGGCAGGAATTTATGTTTTCATGGGCGGCCTTTCGCCTAATGCCGCTCTTGCAGGTACGCCTGCATTCTTCACAGTACAGATGCTGCTCATATTCCAGCTTACTCTTGGCGGTCTGCTTATCATGTTTATGGATGAGGTTGTCAGCAAATGGGGCTTTGGCTCAGGAATATCATTGTTCATCGTTGCAGGAGTTGCAAACAATATCTTTGTGCAGGCATTCTCTCCTTTGAACAGCGCAGGAAAATGGGCATTTGGCTCAGGCCAGGCGCCTATAGGCCAGGTATGGGCATTCTTTGTGCATATTGCAGAGAACAACCCGACAGACGCAGGTCTTGCAATAGCAGCCATAGTGTCAACTGTAATAGTTTTTGCATTATCAGTCTATACTCAGGCAATGAAGATAGACATCCCATTATCATTCGGAAGAGTAAGGGGATACGGCATGAGATGGCCTTTAAGGTTCATATACACATCAAACATTCCTGTTATTTTAGTTGCAGCATTAATGGCAAACGTCCAGCTTTGGGCAAGGCTTCTTCAGAACTGGGGCCTGCCAATACTTGGAACATTTGTCAACAACCAGCCTGCGACAGGACTTGCATCATGGCTTGAGGGCCCGAATATTGTAAGGCTTATGCTGACAGGAACATTCTCATTTTTCCCAGTCGGCAAAGGATTCATGTATGCATTGAGCAATTCAGATATGCTTCACTCTCTTGTCTACATAATCTTCATGATGATAGGTGCAGTTGTATTCTCAATTTTCTGGGTCCAGACATCAGGCATGGACTCAAGAAGCGTCGCAAAGCAGATTATGGCATCAGGCTTGTCAATTCCAGGATTCAGGAAAGACTTGAGGATACTTGAAAGCATTCTCCAGAGGTACATTGGTCCTTTGACAGTCATGGGCGCATTGGCAGTTGGATTCCTTGCTGCATCAGCAGACCTTACAGGCGCGCTGAGCAGAGGTACAGGAATTTTGCTTTCAGTCATGATTATCTATAAGATGTATGAGGATATTGCAAAGCAGCACATGATGGATATGCACCCAATGATGAGGAGGTTCATGGAATAATGTCAGTTCTTGACCCTGTGCTTAATCCTTTATTGAACCTGCAGCCAATCTGGGTAATAATAATTATTTCTTTGTCAATCACAGTTATCATGACATTTATCTACAAGCTTCTGACAAACCAGGTATTGATGAAGTCGCTGAAAGATGAGATGAAGCATCTTCAGAAAGAGGTAAAGGAATTCGGCAAGCATCCTGAAAAGCTTGCAGCTGCGCAGAAAAAGATAATGTCAAAGAACATGGAGTACATGAAGCACAGCATGAAGCCAACTCTTGTAACAATGATACCTATACTTTTGATAATCGGCTGGCTTTCAGCACACCTTTCATATTATCCGCTTGTTCCTGGCATGGCTTTTGACGTTAATGTGACAGCAGACCTTCAAGAGCTTACTATTGAGGCAAAAAATCTTACAATTATAGGAAACATCACACAGTTTTCAGAAACAGGAGAATTCAGCTGGAAAGCAAAAGCAGCTGAAAAAGGAGAATACATTATAGGATTTTCATCTGAAGACACTTATGCTGAAAAAAAGATTGTTATATCAGACAGGCAGGAATATGAGCTGCCTGTTGAAAGGGTAAAGAACAGCAAGATTCAGTATATAACTATCGGCAACAAAAAGCTTCACCCATTGGGAGGCTTCAGCTTATTTGGCTGGAGGCCGAGCTGGCTTGGAGTATATATCATAATATCCATAGTTGCAAGCCTGCTGCTCAGGAAACTGCTGAAAATACATTAAAAATCCCATTAAAAAACGCACATTTACCAAAAGGTATTTAAATAACACATTAAAGCTCACTATAAAATGGTAGCGCCTAACAGAAGATCAAGAACCCTGAGAAGGGTGCAGAGAAAGACTCCAGGAGGAGTAACCAGGCAGAAGTATGTAAAAAGAAAGCCAAGGCAGGCAAAATGCTCAGGCTGCGGCGCATATTTGCCAGGCACTCCAAGAGTAAGGGCAACAAAGCTCCACACGATTAGCATGTCTGAAAAGCGCCCAAAAAGGCCTTTTGGCGGCGAGCTGTGCTCAAAATGCACAAGGCTTGAAATGATCAAAAGGGCAAGGATGGTAAAATGATTCAGGTAGGCACACTTTGCATGAAAATTGCTGGAAGAGAGGCAGGCATGATGTGCGTAGTTGTTGACATGGTTGATAAGAAAAAGGTTCTTGTTGACGGCCAGGTAAGAAGAAGAAACTGCGCAATAACACACATAGAGCCCGTTGGCAAGGTTTTGGAGATTAAGAAAGGAGCATCACATGCAGATGTTGTTGCAGCACTTAAGAAAGAAGGCATTGAAGTAAAGGAAACAAAGCCTAAGCAGAAGAAAGTCCAGGAAAAGCCTGAGGCTAAAGAAGCAAAGAAAGAAGAAAAGCCAAAGAAAGTTGTTAAAAAAGTAAAAAAGAAATAATTTCTTGATAAATGAAATCAGACGAGATCGATTATTTGGGCCTGCTTAAGAAAAGCTGGTATGATTTTCTAAACAATAAGATTTTATTTTTGCCTGTACTGCTTGCAGCGATATTTGTCCCGCTTATATTTTTGGCAGTTCTTGCAATTGAAGCCCTTGTTGTGCTTTCAGTTTTCGGGGCAGGAAGCTTTGAGCTTGTTGTATCAGAGCTTCTGACAGGATTTGGAATTTTTCTTTTAATATTTTTCGCAATAGCAGATATTGCTCTTGTTTTGCTTTTGACATCATACTTTGGCTCAATATTTGCATCAATGTACAGGGAGATAGTTGATACTGGAAAGACTTCAGCGCAGTTCCTCCATAAAAGGGGCCTGAAGTTCATGAAAAATATTTTTTGGATAGCAATCTACAAGCTGCTGATAGCTTTCCTTTTGCCTGCGTTGCTTGGAGGAGTAGGTGTTTTGTTTGTAAACACTGCTCTGCCTGTCTCAATATTCATGTTTGTATTGGCAGGGCTTCTTATGTTTGCAGGAATAATTCTTGTTTATTTTGCAACATTCTTTTCAATTCCTATAATCACTTTAGAGAAAGGCACTTCATGGCAGGTTTTCATGAAGATAGTTGACTATTCAAAAAAGAACCTGCTGAAAGTATTGACTGCATGGCTTGTTGTTTTGGCGCTTTCAATTGCAGTTGGGTTTGCAATGTTTATTATAACATTCCCGTTGAGCATACTTTCAAGCATACTCGGCTCATTAAAGCTGCCATACCTTGGAATGCCTATTTCAATGGTTGCAGGCCTTTTGCAGACTATTGTCAGGATTGTGCTTGGCTTTATCACAAGCCTGTTCATATTCAACGTGTTTTTTTCAGGAAAAGCAAAAACAGCAGCACAGCCAAAGAAGAAAGTAAAAAAGAGAAAATAAATTCTTAATTTGTTTATTCTTTATTTATTCCATTACTTCAAACAATTCTGTAAGATTAAGCTCAAATGCAGCCACAGGAACATCAAGCTGCCATTTCTCAAGAACCTTTGGATGGACCTCTCCTATGTATGCAACCTTTTTGCCGTTCACCCTTACTCTTGCAACCCTTCCTGATATAAAGCTGTCATGCTCTGCTTCATGCACATCATATTGAAGGCCAAGGCACCTCATAAGGTAATCAAGAACCTGCTTTATCTTTGTGAAATCTGTGCCTTTATCGCATAATGCAACAGCCAGCCTTGAAAACTCATCAATGCCTGTCTCTGTCTTGTTGCTTTTGCCGAATGCTCTGCCTATTGTAAATATGTTCTGCGGGTATTCGTACAGCTTGTTCTCTGACAAAACCTGCATAAGAGAAGGCAAAACCCATGACCTTAATACGCTGTAGTCAACAGTAAGCGCATTCTGCAAAGGAACATAATCAATCTCAGTGTTCATCTTCCTGTTGAGGTTGTCAACATTTGTTATATGGTATGTCTCGCATTCAAGCATGCCAAGGCCTGCAAATATATCTGCAACCTTTCTTTTGAATGACTCAAACTTGTCTTCAGAGCCTATTGTTGCAACATTTGGTATGTCCGGCTTGAAGTTCTCGTAGCCGTATGCAATTGCAATATCCTCAACAAAATCAATCTGGTGCATTATGTCTGCCCTGTATGCAGGCACAAGCACTTTTCCCTTTTCATACCCGTATCCCATTTTCTCGAGCAGCGCCTTCAAATCCTTTTCATTCAGCTCAAGGCCAAGCCTTTTATTGACATATTCAATGTCAATATCCCATTTAGAAGGCTCAAGATTCAGGTTGAACTTCTGCTTGTTTGGGTATTCAACGTGCACAGAGTATATTTCTCCGCCCATGTCTGCAAGAGCAGTAACAATAATGTTAAGGCATATCTCCAAAGTGCGCATGTCAAAGCCTGAGCATTCAATAAAAACTTCTGTTGTTGCAGGAGAAACTTTTCCTGTCTTGTGCGAGTTTATTATTGGAGGCATTGACAGCACTTCGCTGTTGCTGTCAATAAAAATAGGAAATTTCTTCTGGCCTTCAAGAAGGTGCGCATACTCTCTTCCAGCAGGATGCTGGCTCAATATCTGCAGGCCTGTTATCTCTTTGTTGTATTCCAAAGGCTGGAACCTTATATCATTCGGCTTTCTTGCAGTATATCTTATTGGGAATTTTATTGCTTCCATAGGATATATGCCTATAGCACCCCTTTTCCTGTTCCTGCAGTATGTAATATGAAGCTTTTCCTGTATCTGTATGATCTCTCTTATTTTTTCATCATCAAACTTGAGGTTCCTTACAATTGCGCATACAGTGTAAGGCCTTACTTCTTTTACAGCCCTGTCAACAAACACCTTTTCCTTTGAATCCTTTACCTTGTATTTTCTCAGGCCCTTTTTTGCGCCTATGAATGATGAGAATGCACGAGCAAATCCCTGCTCAGAAAGCATGTCAGGCCTGTTAGGGAAAACCTCTACAACAATTTCATTTCCTTCTATCTTCTCAAGGTCAGTTCCAAGCATGCTGATTCTGTCTTTCAGCGCTTCAAGCGCCAGCTTCCTACCAACCAATTTTTCAAAGACATGTTTGTTTAATGTTACTGTCGGCATTTTTTACCTCAACCAAAATTTCATTTCTTTCAGCTGCTTAAGATTGTTCTTGTACAAGTCCCTTATGTCATTAATCTTGTAATATTCAAGTATTATCCTGTCAAACCCAGGCCCCCATGCAAGCACAGGTATGTCTTTTCCAAGCAATGGCTCAACAACCTCTGGCCTGACTATGCCCGCCCCTCCAAGCTCCATCCATTTGTTGTGGACAGGGTGGAAAACATCAATCTCAACGCTTGGCTCTGTGTACGGGAAATGCGCAGGCCTGAACCTAGCTTTCGGGAAACCCATCTGGCTGAAAAACTGCTTAAGATAGCCGAGAAGGTGCCTGAAATTCGCGTCAGGGTCAATAACAATTCCCTCTGTCTGGTTGAACTCAAACAAGTGCGACCAGTCCATTGTCTCATTCCTGAAGCACCTGCCAAGAGCAAAATATTTTCCAGGCAAATCTGTTTTTTTGAGCATAGATATTGTCTGAGCGCTAAGTATTGTTGTGTGCGTCCTCAGGACATTTCTTTTTGCCTCATCAGCATTCCATTTGTATTTCCATCCTGTGCTTCCTTTTGTACCCTGCTCATGCGCTTTTTTGACTGCATCAACAAGCTTCATGTTTTTTGGAAGCTTTCCTTTTGCAGGGTCTGCTATAAAGAATGTATCCTGAAGCTCCCTTACAGGATGGTCCTGCGGTGTAAAAAGCGCGTCAAAATTCCAGAAGCTTGTGCCAACAAAATTGCCAGTCATTTCCTTGAAGCCCATGTCCATCCATATTTTCTTTGCATAATCTGTTGCCTGCTTCACAAAATGCCTTTTTCCGCCGTATATCTTAGGGACATTAATCTCAACATCATAGCTCCTGAAATCCTTTTTCTTCCATGAGCCGTTCTTGAGCATTTCAGGCGTAACAACATCAACAACAAGCCCTTCAAGCTTTCTTGCTGCAACCTTTTTTCCAAGATCAGTAAGATAAGCGCTTCTAAGCTTTTTAACAGAAACCCTGATAATGTTTTTTCTTGACCTTAATTTTTCAAATGCATATTTTTCTTCGTCTTTCAGCGACACGAGCTCGATTATGTTTTCCTTGGCCAGCTTTTCAAGAAACTGCTCTTCAAGGCTTTTCTTTTCAAGCGCCTTCTCTCCTGCGCCTGTTATGTCAAGCTCGCCCCTGTCAATAGTTATTGCTGCCTTGCCTTTAAGAACTCCAATACATATGCCAAGCTCGTCCCTTGTTATGTTTGCCTGCTCAGGCAGCTCGTTAATCCTTATTGCCCTTTTCTTAAGCGCTTCAAGGACGCGCCTTTCCGGGAGGCCGTTTTTTGAATATTTCCTTCCGTTGTCGTCAAGCTCTATGACTTCCTTTATTTCCTCTTTAATTTCTATAAGAGACTTGTTCTGCAGCCACTGCAGAGCCCTCATGACTTCTACATCTTTCAGGCCAGACCCCTTTACAAGCTCATTAAAAGAACTAGTGGCTTTGATCAATGGGAGGACTTTTCTTTCCAAAGGATGCAGGCTTTGGACAATCTTCCCAATATCTTTTAATGGAGCCTTGCTTTCCAAAGTTTAACACCTCACAAAATAAAAAATATAAAAAAATTATTTCTTAAGCACTTTGTTTGCAGGATCCATGTTCGCCCATGCGCCGTCAAACATGTTCTCAAGTGCATTGGCGAAGAATGGCGTGTTTACCCATATGCCTATATCGTATGACGGGTGTACTTCTGCATCATCCATTACCATGAAGGTAAGCTCTTTGCCGTCTACAATCGCAAACCTTGCATTGACTTTCTTTGTGTGCTTTACTTCAGCAAGGTTCTGTATGCTTTTTACAGCATCAGCAGTCTCTTTTGTCAGTGGCGCCGCAATCCTTACCTTTACGCCTTTTTTCTTAAGCTTGTCAAACACAGGCTTTAATGCATCAACTTTTCTTATCAAGCCCTGTGCTGTTGTCATAATTGTAACTGATTTTTCTGCATTCTTGATGGCCATCTCAAGATGGTCATACAGGTTGTGCCTGCCTCTCAGGCTTCCTGACAGGTCAACCGGCTCAATCATTTCTATTCCCTGTGTGTGAAGGAGTGTCAGCTCATTTAGCACTTCTGAGCCTTTAAGCTCTTCAAGCCTGTTTACCCTTTCTTCAGCGTCAACCTTGAAGTTTTTCTTAACCCTTTCAATTACCTCTTTTGGAGGAACTGCAATATACTTGATTGGCTTCCCAATCTTGTGCACAACAAATCCTTTTTTCTCAAGGCTTTCAAGGACATCGTAGCTTCTGCTCCTTGGGACATTTGAAATGTCTGAAAGCTCGCCTGCTGTGCTTACTCCTCTTGAAAGAAGCGCAGTCCATATCTTAACCTCATACAAATTCAGGCAGAAATATCGTCTTAACTTGTTTAAAAATTCGTCTTTTACAATCATTTTCCCTACCCCCCTCTTTATTTATCACCACTTTTTCTGCGTAAAAATTTTGCTGTCTCTGAGTTGTGGTTTTATTTTTTTAAAAGTAGTGTCAAATAAAAGGTTTTAGTATTTAAATGTTTATATTCTCCAGTGAAAACATTTATAAGCCTATAAACTTTTAAACTTAATAATTTAAAAGAGAGTGATAGATGTGTTTGAAAGCTTGTTTAATCCGAAGAGTATTGCAGTAATTGGTGTTTCTAAAGACAGGCAGAAAGTTGGCTTTGCTGTACTTGACAACCTTATGAAATTCAAATATCCAGGCAAAATATTTCCTATTAACCCAAAATACAAAAAGATACGCAACCTGAAATGCCATGCTTCTGTCCTTGATGTTGATGAAGAAGTTGCTCTTGCAGTCATAACCATTCCAAACACACTTGTGCCAAAAGTTCTTGAGGAATGCGGAAGAAAAAAAGTAAAGGATGCAATTATTATTTCATCTGGGTTTGGCGAAATAGGCGAAGAGGGCAAAAAGCTTGAGCAGCAGCTTCTTGATATTTCAAAAAAATATGGCGTAAGGATTCTAGGTCCAAACTGTCTTGGAGTAATTGACACTTCAAGCAGCCTTAATGCAAGCTTTGCAACAAAAATGCCTCCAAAGGGAAAGGTTGCATTCCTTTCACAGTCAGGAGCATTGTGCACAGCAATACTTGACTGGGCAGAGAAAGTCAAGTTCGGCTTCAGCAAATTCATAAGCCTTGGAAACAATCTTGACATTCATGAGGCAGACCTTATAGAATATTTTGGAAATGACAAAAACACAGAAGTTATTCTTATGTACATTGAAGGAGTAAAGGACGGCAGTGCTTTTTTGGAAGCTGCAAACAAAGTCATAAGGAAAAAGCCAATAATTGTAATGAAAGCAGGAAAAACAAAAGAAGGTGTAAAGGCAGTTCTTTCACATACAGGAAGCATAGCAGGCAGTGATTCAATTTATGACGCTGCATTTGAAAAAGCAGGCATAAACAGGGCAGAGAATGTTGATGTTCTTTTTGAGCTTGCAAGGGCTTTCTCATCATTAAGCGCGCCTACAAAAGATGCTGTTGCAATAGTAACAAATGCAGGGGGGCCTGGCGTTTCAGCAATAGATTCATGCTCGCAGTTTGGCCTTCATGTTGCAAGACTTGATGCCGCAACTATTGAAAATCTTAAAAGCAAGCTTCCCAAACAGGCAAACACGCATAACCCTGTTGATGTAATAGGCGATGCACATGCGCAGACATATGAAAATGCGCTTGACGCTGTGCTTGCAGACAATAATGTCGGCTCATGCCTTGTTATACTTACTCCGCAAAAGATGACTCAGATAAAAGAGACTGCTGAAGTTGTTGTGCGCATGTATAAAAAATACAAAAAGCCGATTGCATGCTCATTCATGGGCGGTGTTGAGACTGCAAAAGGAACTAAAGTGATTAAAGCAGCAGGATTGCCGCATTTTGACACTCCCGATAATGCAGTACGTGCATTGGCTGCATTGACAAAGTATTACTGCCATTTCATGCCAAGGCCTTTGCCTGAATATGTTGAAATTCTTGGAAACAAGGAAAAGGTTGAATCAATAATTGATAAAGTAAAATCTGAAAACAGGAAAGTCCTTTCGCCTGAAGAAGGGTTTGAAATTTTGTCAGCATATGACATACATGTTCCAGCAGCACAGCTTGCATCAAACCAGGAAGATGCAGTTGAAAAATCAAAACAGCTTGGCTATCCTGTTGTAATGAAAATAAACTCTCCTGACATCTCACATAAGTCAGACATTGGTGCAATAGCAAAAGACATTTCATCTGATGATGAGGCAAAAACAGTATTCAATAGGATAATTGAAAATTCAAAAAAAGCATATCCAAATGCAAAAATAAATGGGGTAAGTGTGCAGAAGCAGCTCAAAGGCAGGGAATTTGTAATTGGAATTAACAAAGACCCGACATTCGGCTTGTTTGCAACATTTGGCTTTGGCGGAATATATGTTGAGATACTCAAGGATGTTTCATCACGCCTTGTGCCTGTCTCAAAACAGGATGCTTATTCAATGATACATGAGATAAAGTCTTCGAAAATACTTGAAGGCATAAGAGGCGAAAAGCCTGCAGATATTGACTCAGTTGCTTATGTTATATTGAAGCTGGCGCAGCTTGCGCAGGATTTTGACCTTGAAATGATAGAAATAAACCCATTAATTGTTCTTGACAAAGGCTCAGGAAGCTTTGCAGTTGATGTAAGGGCTAAGCTCAGCTGACCCTATATCTTAGAATAGCGCCAATACCACCAAGGCCGTCCAGTTTCTGGCCGCCTTCATGGTCTCCTTTTATTATGAATATCTGGGCTTTTGTTGACTCTGCAACATTTAGGAGCTCATCTACCTCATTGTATTTCCCTTCCTCTTTTTGTTTTTTCAGGAAAGTGTCTGTAACAATAACAATTGCAGCAGCGCCCATGTTTACTTTTTCAGAAACATCCTTTATGCCGTAGCTTGCCTTTTCCCCTATTTTTATTTCAGTAAGAAGGTCCTCAACAAGCCTTATCTCTGTGCTTATCCTGTCCTCCTTCAATGCTTTCTTAATCTCATCCCTTTTCAATATTTCAGCAACACCCTTTTTCTGTCCTGTTGAGCAT
This sequence comes from Candidatus Woesearchaeota archaeon, assembly GCA_019323415.1. GTDB lineage: Archaea > Nanobdellota > Nanobdellia > Woesearchaeales > WJKV01 > JAHWHF01. The sequence continues at coordinate 19,007 of JAHWHF010000085.1, forward strand.
GTTGCCCATATTATCTTTTTCTTCAGGTCGTCTGGAACTATTTTTTCAAAATTCTGCTTCCAAACACTTGGCGAGCCGACAACAACCCTGTTTATCTTGTACCTTGATATGTATTCTTTCAGCATCTCAAGTATCTGGCCGTAGAAGTCCTTTACCTCTGTCTTGTAATCCTTTTTCTCAACTTCTCCTGCAAGCTCTGCAAGTACATCATACCCTGTTGCCTTGAGCACAGCAAATGTTGCATTCTCCCTGTCAAATGCAAGCACAAGTATATCCTCCCTTTCCTTTACTGCCTGGTCAAGCTTGTCTATCTGCTCTCTTGTGAACTTTTCCTTTACAACAGATGCAATGCTCTGCTCTTCAAGCGAAAATGAATGGTGCGCGCCTCTTTCAACATCTTCAGGCCCCTGTGTTATTATTCCTGCAACCCTCAAAACATTTTGGTTGTACTCAACCTTGTCAACTTTTATTTCAAGAAATACAGTTTTCTTTACTTTTTTACCTTTCTGGCCCAGCTCAAGCTTTCTTTCAGTCTTGCCTTTAAGCAAGTCTCCTGGCTCTATGACATGGCTCAGGTACCAGAGGTCGTCAAGCTTTGTAATCCTGAACTTGATTTCCCCATTTTTCATATCCTTGTGTATAATTTTCATATTCTTCAGTACTTTGGCTTTGTTTATATATTTTGCCTAATAAGAAAACCAAAACATATAAAAACCACAGACATTTA
>JAHWHF010000086.1 GCA_019323415.1 Candidatus Woesearchaeota archaeon
AACCTGTTTTTTCAGCAAAGCAAGAAACTCAGCATTGAGGCAGCCAAGCGAGGTTAATTTATTTTCTTTCTATATCGCCTAGCCCTACACTTTAACGCCTCCACTGAAACAAAACGCGAAAGCAAAGGAGGGACTTAAAATGAACCAGACAATAAAAAGATTCAACGCAGGCGCTGTTACTGCGACTGTATGGGAGAACGAGCCAAGGAATGCCAAAGGCAAGTTCAACACAATCAGCCTTGGCAGGAGATACAAGGACAAGGACGGCAACTGGCAGCACACTGCTGCATTAAGGATAAATGATCTGCCGAAAGCAAGCCTTGTGCTGAAAAAAGCATACGAGTTCCTTGTGTATGAGCAGCCCAACAACTAAATATTGCATATAGCTAATTTTTATAAACAAAAAGTGCTTTTGAAAAAATATGCAAGTTATCAGCAAAGAGGAGTTTGAATCAAGAAAAGAGGATGTTCTAGAAGCAATAAAAGCTGGCGCTGTTTTCATTTACGGAACAGACACAATTTACGGCATAGGCTGCGATGCAACAAATGACGAAGCGGTAAAAAAGATAAGAAAGCTTAAGCAGAGACCGAGCTCGCCATTTTCTGTAATTGCTCCTTCAAAATCATGGATTGTTGAGAACTGCGATGGCTTTGGATTATATGATGAGCTGGGCAAGCTTCCAGGGCCTTACACATTCATACTTAGCCTCAAGAACAAGTCGTGCGTATCAGGCCAAGTCAACCCTGAAAGCCCTACGCTTGGCGTAAGGATGCCTGAGCACTGGTTTGCAGATTTTATTGGAGAGCTAGGCCTGCCAATAATAACAACATCTGTAAATAAGAAAGACGAGCCTTACATGACATCATTGGATGACATTGACCTTGACATAAAGGCGCATGTTGACTTTGCAATAATAGAAGGCGAAATAAAGGGCAGCCCAAGCACGCTTATAAACCTGACAAAGGAAAACAAGCAAATAACTGAAAGATAGCTTTTTCTTGAACAAACCCAAACATTTATAAAGCAATTCAAAATTCTGAACTAAATTAAAAGGGGCTGTGGGGTAGCTTGGCAATCCTTTCTGGTTTGGGACTTAACAGCAAAAAACCAGACGACCCCGGTTCAAAGCTCAAAATAAGATGAAAGTCCGGGCAGCCCCATTTCAAGGTCAAAAATGACAGGTTCAACAAGAAGATTCGGAGCAAGGTACGGAAGAAAGATTAGGTCAAGAGTAGACGCAATAGAATCAGTTCTTAAGCAAAAGCATATGTGCCCGTATTGCCACAACAACAAGGCAAAGAGAGTTTCAGCAGGCATATGGGAATGCAGGAAATGCAACAGCAAGTTTACTGGAAAAGCATACAAGGTGCAATAAAATGGCAAAATACAAATGTTTTGACTGCGGAAAAGAGATGAGCGATGAGACAGTCATGAGAAGGGTAAGGTGCCCGTACTGCGGCGGAAGAATGCTTTTCAAGGAAAGGGCAACAACAACAAAAGTCAAGGCAAGATGAGCTATCAAGCCACAATAGAGATAAATAATCCTGATCAGATAAAATTACTCAAAACAGAGTTTGACAATTTAAAAAAACAAAGATTCCAGGCAGTGATTGAGGACAAAAAAATAAAAATCAAGGCCGAGGACGCAACCGCCCTTAAGGCAATCCTCAATTCGGTTTCAAACGTGCTTGCTGTCTTTGAGAAGATGGAGAAAATCAAATGAGCAACCATGCCCAGGAAAACATTGCAATGCTCCAGAACATTGAGCAGAGCCTGCAGGCAATAGTTCTTCAGAAACAGACATTCCAGTCCCAGCTGATTGAGGTTGAGTCAGCAATAAAAGAGCTCGAAGGAAAAGATTCTGCTTACAAGATAGTCGGCAACATAATGGTCATGACCAAAAAGGACGACATTATGAAAGAGCTTGAGGAAAAGAAAGAAAAAATCAGCCTCAGGATTAAAAGCCTTGAGTCGCAGGAAAGCAAGCTCAAGGAAAAATCAGAATCAATGCAGAAAGAAGTAATGGACAAGCTGAAGAAAAAGGAGTGAAAATGGAAGCGCAGGAAAAGGTAGTTGAAGTTTTGAATGCATTGAATGACCTTCTTGAAGACGAGACTGTTCCAAAAAATGTTGTAAAAAAGATAAAGATAGCAATAACAATCCTTGAGAATGATGAGGAAGAGATAAACATCAAGGTCCACAAGGCGCTTAACGAGCTTGATGAGCTTGCAGATGATGTCAACATGCAGTCATATGTGCGGACACAGCTCTGGAACATCATAAGCGCGCTTGAAGCAATATAATAATCTTATTTTCTAGAATTCTTGCTTTTCAGAATCTGCTCATTGCTAATGAATATTGTGTCGCCAGACTCTGTCTTTATTTTTGTCTTTGTCCAGCTGATTTTCTCAACAATGCCTGAAGCATTCTGTACTTTAAGATGGCTGCCTTCCTTTGCAATGCCTTTTCTTTTCAGTGCAAAGCCTGCATAAAAGTTAGGGAAAAAGTCTCTTGCAGTGAGTGTTGCAGAAAACACAAGCACAACAACAACCACGGCAAGCATTGAATAAAACACAGGCCCGATAATAGTGAACTGCCTCAATGCTATTACAATTGCTGAAAAATAAATAACATAAGAGACTGAAGTTGAAATTGTGCTTGCAAGCTTTTGCTTGAAGCCTACTTTCTTTATGTGCTTGTCAAAATCAACCTCAGAAAGAATTTTCTTTATGCCCCTGCCGCATATTTTGCCGAATATAAAGCCAATAAGAATTATGACAACTGCAATTACAAGCTGAGAGCCAATTCCTCCCAGCAAAATCCGATACATGTCCAAAATTATGCTTGTCAAGCTCATTTATCTTATTTCACCTTATGGTAATTTATCCAGCACTGCTTTTCTGCATTTATTTTTGCAACCTTTTCAACCATTTCCCTAAGCTGGGCAATATTCACCTTTGGCTCAAGCTTTTTGCCGTCAACATTCTTTTTTTCAATATTAACATCAAACGAATATTTCTCAGGATGGTAAAGGAATTTAAACCTGTCGCCGACCTTGAAATTTCCATCCTCGATTGTTACAAGCTTTCTTTTGACCATGTCTGAGATAAGCGCCTCTGACTTGAAAAAATTAATACCAGCTGAGGCAGCAACATCTTTTGGCTTAAAGCTTTCATGCTTCATGCCCTGCTCAAGTATTGTGAGCTCGTTCATTGATATCTCATCAAGCGAAGGCGGCACAATGACCTTGCTATTTTCTATATCAACCACAACACCGCCTGTCACAAGCTCAATAAGCAAGTCAAATTTCTCGCATTCAAAAACAACAGCAGGAATCAGATAACTAGCTATTTCCCTGCCCTGGTTCATTTTCCTCAAAGCATTGGTGTCCTGCTTTGACTTTACAACTAAAAGCTCCTCACCCATACTCAAGATAGCAAATAGGCAGTCAATTTATATGTCTTGCCCATAACATTTAAATACACAAATAATGCATGGAATAGAATTAAAATGGCAAAAAAACAAGATACAAAACAAGACACTTCAAAAGAAGAGCAGGTTGGCTTTCACAAAGGCGCTTTGACAACTCTTGCAAAAGAAAGGCAGGAGCTTGGCAGGCTTTTGAGCATTGTTGAGCAGCTTATGCAGATGCATATAGGCGCACTGAAAGGGCTTGGTGTTGACCTTGAAAAAGCTGCACAGGAAGCTGAAAAGGCAGCCAAAGATGCAAAGCAGGCTGACAAGCCAATAGAAGACCTAATCTAAACAGCTTAGCTAAGCTGTTGTTTGCATTCTTCTTATTTTTGGTACAAAATTAAGAATCTTTTTTTCAGTTACTTTTCCGCAGCCAAAAAAATCATTGCCGTGCTTTATTATCACATAGCCTGACAAGCCGGACAAGTCAATGTCAATGTTGTCGAGCTCTTCGCCGCGCATCCAGTCCCTCAAGTCATGCTCATCGAGCTCAAGGACATTCTTTGTTGCAATCTTTCCAATAACCTGCGAGCCTTCAAAGCTCAGGCGTATGCCGTCATCTGAAACTCTTGCAAAATACATCCCTAGGGTATCAATCCTGAAATTCTTTAAGTCAATCTTGTCAGCATCCCTTCCAAGAATATAGACTTTGTCTTTTGCGCTTTTGAAAAAAAAATAATCTCCTTCAAAATCACAACCCCAATGCTCTGAAATTTGCTTTTTGATAGGCTTGACTTCCCTTGTGTTTAATGGAGAAAGCTTTTCCATAAAAGCACCTAAATGCCCCACATTGGCTCTTTTTTCCTCATAATCTCTGCAATTTCCTTTAATGTCTCTATCTCATCAGCGCCAAGGTACTGCTTTAGCTCCTTAAGCTGCCTGAACTCTTCTTCTGGAATAAAAGAATAAAGTATGTCGCCTTCCTGTATCTGCCTGCCAACCATAACACCTTCATAGCCAACTGCAACCTGCTCGCCTTTAATTGCGCTTGATATATTTTCCTGCTCTTTCTGAATTGTCTTGACAGTTGATATTTGCCTGCCATCTTTCATAAGCGATATTCCTGTCTTAAGTATGCCTGCCAGCACTTCTGTACCAACTATTGCAGGGTTTGACTGCCTGAAAACATATCCTTTCAGAAGCATAATCTTGCACGGCCTTGTAAGGTCTGCAAGCTTTTTCATCTCAAGCCTTTTCTGCTCCTCCTGCTTCCATTTTCCATAATCCTCTATTATCCTGTAAATGACGTCGCTTGTTATAACAGAAACCTCCTTTTCCTTGGCAAACACGCCGACTTCCTCTGCTGAAACATTGAATCCAAGAACTGCTGCAAGCAAAGGCTCCTGCTCTTTATTTGCTGCTGCCTCAACAATGTCCTTTTTGTTTATGTCTCCAATTGACGCGCGCCTTATGGAAATGCCCTGCTCTTTAAGCATCAAAGTCAATGCCTCAAGCGAGCCAAGAGAATCCGCCTTGATTATAACTCCTGTTTCATCTGTCTCAAGCACAACCTCGCTGACCTGCGCCTGTATCTCTGCTTTAACTTTGTCAACATCTGCAGGAGAACAGCTTTGTATTGGCATGCCTGCAACTGCATTGTCAAGGCCAGGTGCAGATATTTTGACACCTGTTGCTGCTGTAACCTCAGGCACCTGTTTAAACTTGCTCTTGACATCCCTCATCTCAGCCAATGGCGCTGGCTCAAGCAATGCCCTTACTTTTGTAACAATAGGCTCTCCCATTGCCCCAATAACTATTGTATCATTTTTCTTTAAAGTTCCGTCATAAAGAATAACATCAAGAGTAGTGCCAAGGCCGGTTGTTTCCTTTACTTCAAGGATAGTGCCTTTTGCATTTCCGCCAATATGGCATTTCAGGCCTTCAGCAAGATATCTCTGTGCAAGGCCGACTATCATCATCATAAGCTCAGGTATGCCCTCGCCTGTGATTGCGCTCGTTGGCACCATTGCAACCTGTTTTGTAAAATCATCAACCCTGTCAAATCTTTCAGCATTAAGGTTAAATTTGACAAGCTGGCCAAGAAGCTCATAGAGTTTGTTGTCAAGCTCTCTCCTGACATTCTCGTCCTGGGACTTAATGCTTGCAATCATGCTCTTTTCTGGCTGCGATTTCCAGCCAGGAATCCTGTCAACTTTGTTTGCAGCAATAATAAAAGGAGTCTTGTCATCTTTAAGTATCTCGATTGCCTCTTCTGTCTGAGGCTTAAGCCCCTCGTTTATGTCAACAACAAGAATAGATATGTCTGCCAGGCTTCCTCCCCTTTTCCTTAGGTTTGTGAAGGCTGCATGCCCTGGAGTGTCAATAAAAAGAAGGCCTGGAATATTGAGCTTCATCTTAAGCGCATCCATAAGCCCCATGCACTTTTTCTGTATGGTTTCCATGGGAATAATAGACGCGCCAATAGCCTGGGTTATTGCGCCTGCCTCGCCTTTAATAATGCAGGTGCCCCTAATCTTGTCAAGTATGCTTGACTTGCCGTGGTCAACATGCCCAAGTACAGTACATATAAGCTTTCGTGTGGCATCCATAAAAGCAGGTTATTTTGAAAAAGTTTTTAAAGGTTTAGGTACCACACATAGAAAAAAGAGTTCTTTATGGTGCTGATAGGTGAAAGGAGCATTAAGCATGAAAAACCAGATTAAGCTATTAAAGCAAAAGTCCAGAATCTCAAAGCCCAATGCAGAGCCGCAGGCAGGAGCTATTCCTGAACTAGAGCTAGAGCTTTTAACAGAAGGCAAAGCGCAGATAATGGCTTATAAAGGCGAGAAGGTAAGCAAAGATCTGCCTGTTTTCTATAACAAAAATATGGAAGGCAATAGGACAATATCTGTAAAGCTGCTCAATGCAATAGAAAATAAAGGCA
>JAHWHF010000087.1 GCA_019323415.1 Candidatus Woesearchaeota archaeon
AAATAACTCTTTTAATAACATATTTTTTCTTTTTTATTTTTTCTTTTGGAAAAGCTTATAATATAACAAGCACACGCGCATAATAAAATGAAAAAAGACGAATGCTGCCCAAAATTCAATGCAAAGCAATGGGACGGGAAAACATTTAATTGGAAAAATAAGCCCTTTATCAAAGAAACTATTCCTACATTGTTTCACATACCTTTTCCGCCGATGATTGGAAAGAAGATAAGAAGGCTGTGGAAGCTCACATTTTCTGCAAAGGCAAACCCTCCTGTAAAACAATGGCTGGTTCTGTTTGCCGACCCAAGCCCGTTCAAGTCAGAGATTCTGATGAGCGTCAAGAAGCCTGTGAAAGGCGCAAATAATGTCACATTAACTGGAACATTCATGGCAAAGGTTTTTGACGGAGCATACAATGCTGTTCCCAAATTCATAAAGCAGATGAATGCATATTTAGAAAAGAAAAAAAAGAAAGCAAAGACATACTACGTGCATTATGCATACTGCCCAAAATGCGCCAAAAAGTACGGGCATAACCACATGATTCTTTTCGCAGAGGTCTAGTTCTTTCCAAGAGTGTTGTATAAATCCTCTATTGTCAATGTTATCTTGACTGCCAAAGGCTCATCCTTGAACATTGGCTTGTTTGGCTTCCATGGCAAGACTCTTTGTTCAGTGTCCTGGTACATCATCGGCTCGTCATTCACATTAAAGTACAGGTATGCTGCCTCTCTTCCTTCCCTTACAGGAATCAGCATCCTTGTATAGCCAAATGATGAATACAGCACGCTTTCATCAAAATGCTCTCTCACTATGGGAGAAACCTGCCTTTGCCTTGCATTGACTCCCCTTCTTTTCAGCTCGTTTCCTACATCTAATGCTGTGAACATTTTTCCTTCACGCATAAATTCTGCTTCTACTTTCCTAACTTCGTTTTCAAGTCTCATTTTAAAAGAACCTCCATTTCTTTTTAGGTTTTCTTGGCTCAAAGTCTATAACATACCTAAGCTCAACCTGGTTTGGGTTATAGACAATAAACTCATCATGAATAAGGTCAGCGCCTTTAACTCCCATAACACTATCATAGCCCTGCTGAGGCAGTTTTTTGCCCCATGAAAAATTCTTTACCTTCTGCATATTTCCAAGGGCAACATCTGCTATGAACAAGAAGCCGTTGCTTCCAATGTTCTGGTAGAATTTTGTTGAATACTGCGCAGATTTTGTTGAGTGCCTTGCAAAATATATGCCCCTGCCGAATGCTGCTCCTGTGTGCTGCGCGCATGGAGGTGCAATAAGCAGGCCTCTCTGCAGTATTCCGAGAATGTTCCTGTTTGCAGAGCCGTGGAAAAGCTCCATCTGCTCAAGCCTTTTTGGATTGTATCTTCCTTTTGTTGAATTAAGCCCGATCCTGAAAATATTCCTAACATAAAGCTCAACTTTGTGGTGGCTGCTTTGTGTTGATGCAACTTTTTTGGCAATCCTTTTGTACTCGCTTTCAGAGCTTTCCAAAGGCTGGACCAAAGCATTAATTGCCTGGTATTTCTGCATTATTTCTGAGCCAAGGTTGTCTTTTACATTATAGACATCCTTCATAAGCTGAAGCAGCTCTTCCTGCCTGTCTGCTTTTTCAGATGAATCAATAACAACAGAATCATCAATCCTTCCATAGAACCTTTGAGGGATTAGAGTGTAGAAATCAGAGCTGAGCCCTGTCAAAACATTCTTGTTTTTGCATCCAAGCGCCTTTCTTATTTCTTCAAGCTTGTCGCAGCCTTTCTTAATCTGCGACTCAGACAAAGCTCCTAATGGAGTCATGATTGTATCTTCAAGTGATTTTGATGCTTCAGTGTAAATCTGTGTGACAAAATCCTGCACCCTTTCATCAAGGCTGCATGCTTTGCTTGGCTTTGGCTTTGGAAGGCCATTTTTAATTTTTCCAGAGCCTACAGAAGCTTTCACAACATCAACAGGAACATATCCTTTTCTCTGCTTTGCTTTTTGCAGGCGCTCGAACTCTTTTTCAGCATCTTCAGGATTATTGAAAAACCTTCCTTCTTTTGTTCCTTCAGCGCCAACCCTTCCATAATGTGTAAAAATTCTTAATGTGCCGTTTGACTTCTGAAGCTCCATTACATAGAACTTGTTGTTGTTGCCGCCTATGTTTGTGAAGTTCATGACAACCTGGTCAACAACATTATAGCTGTCAGGGAACTTTGGGCAGCTTGGGTCATAAAGTTTGTATGCGGTTACCATACAATATTATGGGCTGGATTAGTATTTAATTTTCTGTGGGACAAGGTTTCACCACAATAAAGCACAAACATTTATTAAACATTATTCTTTGGAAAAAGCAAAGAGGTGATAGTTATGGCAAAAAAGAAAAAAGACAATAACCCGGCAGGTCTTCTTATTCCGGCAGGTGTTCTGACAGGCATAGGA
>JAHWHF010000088.1 GCA_019323415.1 Candidatus Woesearchaeota archaeon
GTATGGCTTGGCTTCCTGTACTGCATCTGCGCGTCATACATCATCTCAGGGTTTGTCCTGAATGTGAAATTAACATCTGTTATTGCATTGTATTTTCCGAACTTTTTTATTGTCGCAAAAAGCTCAATCTCCATAAAAGCCTGCTCAACAGCTGCAATAAGGTCTGGCTTTCTTTCTGCGCCAGGCTTCTGCTCAAGCCTCTGCATTGTTTTTAGGTAAGGCTTAAGCCACTGCATGTTAAGCTTGATTGCATTGTAATGCTGCCTCAAATATTTGACCATAAAATTTCTCCTGTGAGACAATGTCTGGTATGTTGTCTTTCTCCAGCCGGCATAAGCCCTAAGCTTTCTTGCAAGAACCTCTTTTACTTTTTCATTGAACTTCAGCTGCTGCACAATTTTTCCAACTTCCTCTGGCTCAAATACATGCGTCCTGAAAAACAAATCTGGAAGCAGGCTGAACCCGACTTTTGTTGCCAACCCATATATTGAGCTCGGCGATGTTGCCCCTCCTTCAACCAAGTCAATGTACTGGCCCTTTAATGTGATTTCAGCAGAATTCTCGCGTACATTGCCCATCTTAAGGCCTTCCTCATAAAGCATGACTTTTTCATCAAGTATCCTAATCTCTCTGACCATCTGGAAAAGCTCTTTCAGAAGCTGGCCTATGCTTCTCATGTTCTGTGTGACCCTGTCCTGTATTGCGCCAAGGCTCTGGCCCATTGATTTTGCAAATGCGCTTGCCTCAGAAGCAGAGTATGTGTCAATAAGCTTCTGCACGTCCTTTATTCCCAGGTCATCCCTCATAAAGCCAAGAACCCAGAAATATGCAGGCTCAACATTCTGGTTGTATTTTTCATCAATAAGAAGAAATTCCTTTTTCGGCTTTCCAATGTATGTTTTCAGGTCATTCTTGTCCAAAGACCTGAAAGTCTTTTCCTTGAAATTCTTTACAGCCTTTTTCTTGTCCTTTTCGTCAACAACATCCTCAAAATCCTTGAAGAACCGGTCAATGCGCTTGACAATTTCCTTATCCTTGTCTTTGATTATATTGCTGTCTTTTATTTTTTTTATATCTTCCTTTAGAGTGCTAATGTCTGTTTTCTTCTTTTTTTTGTCTTCTTTGCTCTCAGCCAAGCCTATCACCAGCTTTTCTAAAATTATGTTACAGACTATTTAAATTTTATGTACACTATGTAAAGTTAATTGCTGATTCAACTGCTTTTTCTGCAGGCAAGTACCTCATAAGTGCAACAATCCCGATAATAATAAGAACAATGAAAATAATAACAAGCAGAATCATAAGCCAGTTATACTGGCGAATATGCCTTGAATAAGGAACAAAATTATTTGCCAATTCTTACTCCGCCTGAAGGAAGTGCCCTCATTATGTCATCAAGCTCTCCCCCTATCTTCTGCTTTATTTTTTTTGCAACATCGCTTGATTTTTCATTTCCCTGTGCAATATTGACATATTTTTCGCAATGCGCTTTGACAGCGCTTTCAGGCCCGCCCATTATCATTCCGTCTTTTGTAATGCCTACTGTGAGTGCTATTGTGGGATGCTTGTATGTTGTCTTTCCCCTTATCATGAATGCGCCCTTGCCAAGATATTCCCCTGACTGCGCCTCTTTTGTGACCTGCTCCGGATTTACATAAAACACCTCAAGTGTTGTCAGGCCTGCCCTCCATGCCCTTGAATATGATGCTGTTGCCTGTGCAGTTTCATCAATCGCCTTTTCATCTATATCCTTTCCTTCTGCCTTTATTACAAAAAAAGGCGAGCCCGCCATGTCTGTGTGAAATACAATGTCGCCTTTTTCAGTATGCTTCTTGATTATTATGTCGTTTGATGTTGCATCCCTTCCGCCTATTGCCAGCAACCCTGATGAAGTCCTGAACCACCTGAACTTTTCATACCATTCTTTTTTTCTTTTTGGCTTTGCCTTTTCCTCATGCTCTTTCTCAAGCTTCTCAAGGGCCTGCTGCTTTTCCTTTTTCAGCTTTTCAAGCCTTGCATTGAATTCTTCAAGAGTCTTTTCAGCGCCTTCATACTTGCGTTTGGCTTTTTTTGCCTTTTCGTAATAGGCTTCAGCATTTTCCTCAACTGACTTGTTTAGGTCAAGAATAATTTCAGGCATAATCAAATTTAGGTTTGAATCTTTATAAACTTTTTGACTAGCGAAAGTTTTATAAGCATTCGAGGGGTATTTTTCATAAAAAAGAGGCATAATATGAAAAAATCAATAATCCCGATTATATTGATGTTTCTATTTGCAAATATCGCATGCGCTTCAACATTGACTGTAACATATTCAACAGCAGGCGCAGAAGAATGCAATGATTACTGTGTCTACATGGTGCAGTCTGCATATACAATCGGCATAGCATCACCTGTTGCAGTTTCAAAGGACACTTCAATGTCGCTTACATCAGAGATTTCAGCTTCAGATGATGACGCTTACCTGATTTTCACGCAAGGCAATACAGATGTATCCTCAAGGGAGTCTTATTTGAGGGAAAAAAGCTTTGACAACCTTTTTGACCCGAGCTTTGGCTATCCTGTAAAGGGAATATCAAAAGTGCGTGTCGGCTTGAGGTATTCTGACATTTACCTTAACAGCAGCTCTCTTAATAATGCAATCGGGCCGGGGCTTTATTCAATCATATTCAGGAACAGGGGCCAGCTGAGTTCTGGCAAAACACATGTTCTTTTAGAATTAACATGAAAAACAAGGCGCAGTTTTATTTGCTTGGAATACTTGCGATATGTGTTGTAGTTTTTGTTCTTCTGCAGATTACGCCCGCAGTTACATACGGCAGCAGCTATGACAGCTTTACAAAGCTCTGGCAGAACTATTACAGCGAGTCAGTTGTTGTTGTTGACCAGGCTGTCACAAACAACTACAACCTGTTTTCGCATTTCCAGGATTATACAGATGATTTCAAAACATATTCAAAAAGCATTGATGCGGGCTTTGGATTTGTATATGTGCTGACAGACAGCAAATTAGGAACAAGGGTAAGGAATGAGCTTGAGTCTGATGCAGATGTTTTATATAAGACAAATTCTTCCAGTTCTGCATTGGCAAAAGGCAGCCAGGCAACAGTTGACTCAAAATTTGTAAACATATCTATTGACGGGAACGAATATGAGTTTGACACAACTGCCAAGAACAGGATACAGCTGCTGTTTTATGAAAAAACAGGCGAGGACATAAGGATAAGGCAGGTAATCTAATGAA
>JAHWHF010000089.1 GCA_019323415.1 Candidatus Woesearchaeota archaeon
CCTTTGATGTCCCTCTTGCGTATTTTGAATGCAGATGAAGGTCTGATATGATTTTCATTCCTATACCCCTGTGAAAGCTTATTTGCACGTCCTATAAAAACCTATCTAAAAAGAGTTATCTTTTTAAACTCGCTGGGATTTGCCCGGAATATGGGCAAGAAAAAGGAAGAAGAAGCAAAACAGGCAGCAGAGCAGGCTCAGATAACAAGGATAAAGCTTCCAAAAGGAAGGGAAGTTTATGGCGTTGTTGAGCAGAGGCTTGGCGCTTCAAGAATGAAAGTCAGGTGCCTGGACGGCAAGAACAGGATTTGCAGGATACCAGGCAGGATGAAAAGGTTCCTGTGGGTAAGGGAAGGAGATTATGTTGTTGTTGAGCCTTGGGAATTCTCAGATGACAAAGGCGATATTGTATACAAGTACACATTTACACAAGTACAGTGGCTGAAGAACAAAGGCCATCTCAAGAAGCTTGATGAGTTCCAGGAATTCTAGCTATCTTTGCTGAATATTTTGTATTTGAAAGAATAAACATAGAAAGCAAATACTATTATGTAAATCAGCATTATGCCGAAGAATGCAGGTATAACCGGCCCTGCCTGTCCAATCCCATAGGCCTTGTCAAGAGTAAGGTGGAAAAAGAATATGTTCCAGAAATCACCATGCTCGTAAAATTCTGCCTTGTCAATCTGGTCGCCCAATCCAACAAATTCACTTATTGAAGGAAAATCAGGCACACATGCAAGAAAGCCGAATATGATTATCAGCAGCGGGAATAATAAAGATATTCCCTTTTTCAGCTTTTTTGCATCTATCCAGTACATTATCAGGAATCCAAGAAAGCCAAAACATCCTCCAGCCAAAAAATGGACTTCAAGCTGCGGCATGCCTCTCCCTCGTCAATATTATGTAAAATAAGATTACAGCATTTATTGCAAACATAAGTATTATGAAACTAAGAGTTTTGCCAAAAAGATCGCGCGCATTTACCAAAGGATAAAGAAAGAATATGTAATCAAGCTTTCCGAACGACATTATCCTTGGTATGTTTGCGAACAATCCGCAAAGCATTGCAAAAAAAGGAAAATAAAGGAAAATCTTCTGCACAACACGCTTGTTTTTTATGAATATTATGAAAAGAAAAAAGCATATTGCAATGCCTCCCAAAAATCCTATCAAAAAATTCTGCTCAATGTGCTGCATTTTTTCCTCTTTTGACCATTATACATGAGCATGATTTATAAATTTTTGCGATATGCCTGTTGTTAAACACTTCCAGGAGGGGTTTAAATGGCAAAAAAAGTAAATGCATCGCACATTTTGGTGAAAACAGAAGACGAGGCAAAGATTGTGCTTTTTGATGTAAGGGCAGGAAAAGATTTTGGAGAGATTGCAAAACAGAAGTCGTTGTGCCCTTCAAGAAAAAATAACGGCAACCTTGGCTGGTTTGGAAGAGGGCAGATGGTTAAAGAATTTGAAAATGCCTGCTTTAATGCAAAGAAAGGCGACATTATAGGCCCTGTCAAAACACAGTTCGGCTATCACATCATTAAGATAATTGATATGAAATAGGATTAGTTATTCATAGAATTATTCAAAATAAGCGTGTATGACATAATCCTTTACCATTCTCTGCGTGTTAAAGTATGGCGCATTGAATGATATTGCATTCTGCATAATCTTTATCCAAAGCTCGCGCTGGTTGTAGAAAGTTGGAAGTATCTCGTTCTCAAGCTTGCTGTACATATCTTGGACTTCATTGTCGCCAATTGACCATCCTGTTACGCCCTCAATGCATCCCTCTATCCACCATCCGTCAAGTATGCTCAGCTGGGGCACTCCGTTATGCGCTGCCTTCATTCCGCTTGTTCCTGAAGCCTCCAAAGGCTTTTGCGGAGTGTTAAGCCAGAGGTCAGTGCCTGCTGTCATTTTTTTTGCAACGCTTATGTCATAGTTCTCAAGGAATGCTATCTCAATCTCGCCTTTGAGCTGGTCTTTTATTTCAAATATCCTCTTGATTATGTCTTTGCCGGGAAAGTCATTTGGATGCGCCTTGCCAGCAACTACCAGCTGTATCTTGTGCTTTTTGTTTATGCTCTTTAGCCAGTTAATGTCTGAAAAGAAAAGGTCCATCCTTTTGTAGCCTGTAGCCCTTCTTGCAAGGCCTATTGTGAAAACATCATATGAAAGCCTGCTTCCTGTTGTTGAGTTTGCATAATCGATAAGCTCGCGCTTTGCATTCATATGAGCTTCCCATAGCCTGTCTTTTGGAAGCTGCTTTGCAAACCTTAACGATGAAGGAAACAAAAGCCAGTCTGGAATGTGCTCGCTGAACAAAGGCTTGAGATGGTCGCTCACCCAGTAGCCTGAATGAACTCCGTTTGTTATTGCGCCTATTGCATGACCGGGAAACATCTGCCTTGAAACTTCTGCGTGCTTTTTTGCAACTCCGTTCACATAAAGGCTGTTGTCAAGTGCAACATGCGTCATGTTCAGCTGGTTATTTTCTGAAAGATGATCAATAAGGTTGTGCTCAAGGTTTGTTGCAATAATCCTTTTCACATCATCAGTATTGAAAACATCATGCCCAGCCTTTACAGGAGTGTGTGTTGTGAACACAACCCTTTTTTTGACTCTCTCAAAATCATATGTCCTTGAAACATCATCATCTCTTGAATTTTTCTTTGTGCTGTGTATCATCTCAACAATAAGGAATGCGCCGTGGCCCTCATTAAGATGGTATTTCTGTATTGCTGTGAATCCAAGAGTGTTAAGCATCCTGAAGCCGCCTATGCCAAGAACTATTTCCTGCTTTATCCTGTTAATCTGGTCGCCGCCGTAAAGGTGCTGTGTAATATTTCTGTCCTGCTCGTTGTTGTCTGGGTGGTTTGTGTCAAGATATATTACAGGGACTTCAAATCCTGTAATTCCTTTTATCCTTGTTATCCATCCCTGTACAATAACATCCCTGCCTTCAATATTTACAACAACCTTTTCATGCAGCAGCCTGAGAAAATCCTCTTTTTTCCATTTCTCTGGCTCCTCTATCTGGTTTCCTTTAGCATCAAGCCTTTGGTGGAAATATCCCTGCTCGCTTAGAAGTGTGACTGCAACAACAGGCACGCTCAGGTCAGCACAGCTTCTTAAAGTATCTCCTGCAAGTATGCCTAATCCGCCAGAATAATTGGGAATGCTAGTGTCATGGCCTATCTCCATTGAGACGTATGCTATCTTGAAGTCTTTTCTGCCTAGCTGTCCGAACATTTTTACCCCTTTTTCATTCAAAATGGCAGTTTGATTTATAAATTTAGCGAAAAGCTTGCGCCCAAAAAACAAATACGAAAGGATTATATATTCTAAACAGGTGATTTATACAAAATGCGAAAAGCAGCAATTAAAAAAATGAGGGAAAGGGAATCAAAGATTATTTCTGCAGTTTACAATATAAAAAAATTGACTGCAAAGAACGCAATGATAAAGCCTGTTTTTGTTTATCCTGATGATGATGCAGATAAGATAATCAAAAAGCTAAAGCGCGAAGACACCAATGTCTGCATTGTTGTGACAAAGGAAAAGCAGTTTGTCGGAGAAATAAGCGATGAAGACCTCATCAGGGTTTTTATGCATCAGGCCAGGCACGAGCCATTGGCAAAATTCCTCAATATAGGTTATAAAAGAAAGCTTTCATTCAAGAATGCAAAGGATCTCGTGAACAAGCACAAGTCAACAGTAAAGACAAGCACACCCATCAACAGGGTCATAGAACTTGTATACAAAGAAGGCTTTCAATATATTCCAGTCTTGGACAAAAATAGAAAAGTTGTCGGTGTTGTGACTCCAAGCAGCATACTTGACTTGCTGGAAAATAACTAAGGGATGCAAGATGGAAATATTACTTGAAATTGGCCTGATAATAACTGTCACGATTCTGTTTGCAGCAATTATGCGCATGCTAAGGCAGCCGCTTATCATCGGCTACATTCTGACAGGGATTGTCATTGGCCCGCAATTCTTCAACATGATAAGCGCCACTGAAACCATAGAAATTTTCTCGCACATGGGCATTGCATTGCTTTTGTTCATTGTCGGGCTTAGCCTTAACCCGAAAGTCATAAGGGAAGTTGGAAAAGTATCATTGCTGACAGGGGTTGGCCAGGTTATTTTCACATCCCTTGTTGGATTTTTTATAAGCTACAGCCTCGGATTTTCATTCATTGTTTCAATTTACATCGCAATTGCGCTCTCATTCAGCAGCACCATCATTATAATGAAGCTGCTTTCTGACAAAGGCGATATTGAAACACTGTACGGAAAAATAGCAATCGGATTCCTTATTGTACAGGACCTTATAGCTGTAACCATATTAATGGTAATTTCATCCATTTCAGGCGGGCTGGATTATTCAAACCTATTCTGGGGCACATTTCTTAAGGGCTTTTTCATGCTGGCCCTCATATTTGTAATAGGTATTGACACCCTTCCAAGCATTACCAAAGTTATTGCAAAATCACAGGAATTCCTTTTGCTTTTCTCTATAGGATGGTGCCTGTCAATCGCATCACTGTTCCATTATCTCAATTTCTCAATGGAGATTGGAGCATTGCTCGCAGGAATCACGCTGTCATCATCTCCTTACAGGCACGAAATAAGCGCAAAAATGAAGCCTCTCAGGGATTTTTTCATTGTGCTGTTTTTCATACTTCTTGGATTCCAGATGGGTTTTGCAGATATCAGGCAGTATCTTGCGCCAGTAATGATATTTTCATTCTTTGTATTGATCGGCAACCCGATTATCGTGATGACTTTGATGGGAATTCTTGGCTACACAAAAAGAACTGGATTTCTGGCAGGCCTGACTGTTGCACAAATAAGTGAATTCTCATTTGTCCTTATTGCCCTTGGCACAAAATTCGGCCACCTTCCGCGATCGGCAATAGCAATAATTACTGCTGTGGGGCTGATTACTATTGCAGGCTCTACATACATGATAATATACTCAAACAAGATATACCCGTACGTGTCAAAATATCTCAGCCTTTTCGAGAAAAAAGGAAAGAAAATAGATGAGCACAAATACCACAAGGATGAAGAGTACGACACCATACTTTTTGGCTGCGACCTGATTGGGTATGATGTTCTTGAATCGCTCAAAAAAACAAAAAAAAAGTTTTTGGTGATTGACTACAATCCTGAGAGAATAATAGGCCTTGCAAAAAAAGGCATTGAATGCAGGTACGCAGACGCAGGAGACTCCGACCTGCTGAACGAGCTTAACTTCAGCAAGACAAACAGGGTTATTTCGACAATTCCAGACATAAACACAAATCTCCTTTTGATTAATAAAATAAAGGAATCAAACAGAAAAGCAATAATAATTGTTGTTTCTCACCAGATTGACGAGGCAATGGAACTTTACAAGAGGGGCGCCACTTATGTTATTATGCCGCATTATCTTGGAAAAAGGCATGCTTCAACACTTATTGAAAAATACGGGCTTGACATCAGTAAATTTCTAAAAGAAAAGATTGCGCATATAGAGCATTTGAAAAAAAGAAAGCACGACGGCGCATAGATTATAATCATGAATAAAATCCAGCAAGTATACAAAATTCTCATGAAACATTACGGCGCACAGAACTGGTGGCCTACTGTTTCAAGCAACAAAAGGTTTGAGATTTGTGTTGGCGCAATACTTACGCAGAACACAAGCTGGAAGAATGTTGAGAAGGCAATAGCTGAGCTCAAGAAGGCAAATGCGCTTAATGCAGATTCTATAAAAAAAATGCCAAAGCAAAAGCTTGCAAAGCTGATAAAAAGCTCAGGCTACCACAACCAAAAGGCAAGAAAGCTGAAAGAGTTTGTGAATTTCAAAGGCAGCGTCACAAGAGATAGCCTTCTTTCCATCTGGGGCATTGGCCCTGAGACTGCTGACTCTATACTGCTTTACGCATATAACAAGCCTGCATTTGTAATTGACGCTTACACAAAAAGGATTTTTTCAAGGCTTGGCATGTGCAGCACTGATGTTTCATATAATGACCTGCAAAACATTTTTATACAAGCTTTGCCAGAAAATACACAGCTGTTCAATGAATACCATGCTCTGCTTGTTGAGCTTGCAAAAAGAAACTGCAGGCCAAAGCCTAGCTGCGGAACATGCGCGCTTGCAAAGCTGTGCAAAAAGAGGATTTGATGAAAAAGAAATCAATGACTGCAAAAAAGACAAAAGAAAAAAGAGAGAGCCATGTAGGCGCGTTCTTTGACCTTGACCACACTTTGCTGAGGACAAACTCAGGAATATTATGGGGCTGGATTATATTCAAGAAAGGAAAGATGCCTTTCAGGTTTTTTCTTAACGCAGCAATTCTTGGCCCTTTCTATAAAATAGGCCTTCTGAGCTTCAGGTTTATTATGAAAAGAATGTTCAAAGGAATAAAAGGAAAGGATGCAGGAAAAATACTTAAGATTACAAGGACATATTTCAGGAAAAACATGAACGAGCTTTTCAGGCCGAAGATGCTCCAGAGGATAGGCTGGCACAAGGCACAGGGCCACAAGATAATAATCATAACACAGACATTTGACTTTATAGCAAAAATGTTTGCAAAAGACCTCGGCGCAATTGAGGTTTATTCTACTGAAGTCGGGATAAAGGACGGCAGGTTCACAGGCGATGTAAAGCCGCAGGTTGGCTATGAAAAGGATGACCTTATGAGGGCTGTTGCCCCTTTGCTTGATATTGACCTTGAGAAAAGCTTTGCATATTCTGACTCAACAAGGGACCTGCAGATGCTTGAGGCTGTCGGCCAGCCGCAGGCAGTATACCCTAGCTTTAGGCTGAGAATGATTGCAAACAAAAGAAAATGGACAATATGGGATGGCAAGAAAACAATAAAATATATAAGCTGAGGTTTAGATAAAAAGCAAAATGGTATTAGGATGGCTTATTGGAATGGGATTTTTTGTATTAGCTGCATGGATATCATACAAGATTTTCAAGAAAGCAATGAAGGCTCTTGTTGCAGTTGCAATACTTGCAGCAGTCGCTCTTGTTGTATCAGGCTTTCTTGTTGTGAATGATGCAAAGGATTTCTATTATGATGTTGATGAGGACGGAATGGTCTATCTTTATGAGGACAAGGTCGGCGCATACTCAATTGATGATGAAGAGTTTGCTGTTGCGCAGGAAGACCTTTCAAAGCCGTACAAAGAAATACTTGGCACAAGGGCAAGGATAGCAGTATACTCAAAGGCAGCTCTTGAGCAGTCAGGAGTTGAAACTATAAAGATAGATGACAAGGATTATACAATGGAGCAGGTCATCGGCATGCTCAATGCTCCTGAATACGGGACAAGGCTCAAGGCTTTTGACAGGGTTGTTAAGGCTACTGCAAAAACAAATCCCAAATTCCTTTTGGTGGAGTATAAGAAAGGAAACATAATCATTTATCCTTCAAGCCCAGTTACTGTATTTGTTGATAATGTTCCTATGTTTATTGTTGACTTTTTCATAAAGAGGTGAATAGATGGCGTTAAAATTTTGGAAAAAGAAAAAAGAAGAAGATGACTTGGGAGGGCTTGAGAAAACACCTCTGCCAGGCAGCATGCCTGAAGCAGACTTTGAAGACACAACAAGAAGCCCTGAATTTGATGTAAGGCCAAGCTCGCCTGACCTTGGCATTGGCTCTGCACCTTCATATCAGGCATCGCCCGGCCAGGACATTGTTGCAAAAAACCTTGAGATAATATCTGCAAAGATAGACGCATTGCGCGCATCGCTTGATGCATTGAGCCAAAGGCTTGCGAACATTGAAAGGATTGCATTGGCTGAGCAGGACAAGTCAAAAAGAGCATGGTAAAAAAGCACAAGTGGATTTTCTTGCTTCCTTTTATTGTTGTGTTAGTTGACCAGGCATCAAAATATCTTGCTTCTGAAAATATAATGCCTGGAGAAAGGCTGGTCATACTAAAGAACCTTCTTTACTTCACAAACACCTCAAACACAGGCACTTTGTTCGGGCTTTTCCAGGGCACAAATGTTGTATTCATAATAATATCATTAATCGCACTTTATTTCATTTCATATTATTTTTTGAAGACAGAAGACAGGAGGCTTGAGCTTATCCTTGCGCTTGTCTCAGGAGCTGCAATAGGCAACCTTATTGACAGGATTTTGTTCGGCCATGTTGTTGATTTCATAAAGATTGAGTTTTATCCTGCTGTATTCAACATTGCAGACAGCGTTATAACTGTATGCATAATCTGGCTTCTGGTTTATTTGGTGATGGATTATAAAAAAGAGAATAAAATAAATAAAGGCAAAAAGAAAAAATAATTATTTCTTTTTCTTTGCAGATTTCTTTTTCTTTGCTTTTGGCTTGGCTGCTTTCTTTGCAGGCTCTGCTTTCTTTTGCTCTGGCTCAACCTTTGCTTCAGGCTTTGAATAGTCAACAACCTTTACTTCTGGAACCTGCTCTTTCTTTTCAACAACTTCCTTGATAATCTGCTTGATTTTCTCTCTCTGCGAGCCTGCGCCTGCTATTTTTCCAGGCAGAACTGCAGACATAAAAAATCCGTATGCGCAAAGCAGCGAGACTCCAATAAGAAGTATGCTTCCTGTTGCAAAGAACAATACAAGCCCTATCAATGAATGTACAAGAAAGAATGCAGTGTCATAAACCATGCTTTTTGACAAAAACACTCCTGTCACAATGAATAATACAAACCATGCTGTTGTATAAACAGGAAATCTTGCAATTACAAGGCCTGCAAGCAGTATCAAACCAAGTGCATATGATAGAAACACCAATAGGTTACTTTTCATTTTTGGCAAACACCCCCTTGCCAACGAGATTAGAGCTTTATATTTAAATTTTTCCATTCAAGAGTGGCACTAAAATTAAAGAAGTTTTGCGTTAATTGTGCCTTCCTGGCCAGGCCTGTTTGTTATCCTTGCCCTGCCAAGCTCAGTGTCAATAACCGCGCCTTTGTTGAATACGTTACGCCTGACAAGCTGAGGGTCTGCTGTGTTCTCAACAACTGTCTTGATTTTTGCAATCTTTGCCTTGCCGTCTTTGCCCATAACATTTGCAACATCGCACTTTAGAAGCCTGATTTTCTGTATGCCTGTCCTTACCCTTTCCTGCTTTGCCCTTCTTGCGCCAATAGTGGTATGGGTAGGCCTGTTTCCTATCTCATATATTCTCTTAAGCCTGTATGTCTTCAGCCTTCCTCCTGAAGGCTTTCTCTTTCCCCTGTATTGTGTGATTGGCATATTTAGCTGAAATTTTGGGCTTATTTATAAATGTTTAGGTTGGGATGCTCTAGAATCAATATTCTTCAGGTTGACCTTCTCGAAGTGGCCTCCTGCTATTCTTGCCATTTCCTCAAGGGCTTCTTTTGGGTATGGCCTTAGCTTCCTGTACTCAGGGTCAAGGCAGTTCTGAGGGCTGAACTGCTGTATTGAATACCTTTTTCCGCCTGAAAGCCAGTGGCTTATCTTCCACATGTCATCCATTTCAACAATGCCTGGAACTATTGTTGTCCTGAACTCAGAATCAACATCACTGCTCAAAAGCATTTCTGCGCTGCCAACAACACCTTCAAGAGAATTATTCTTGCATGTTGCCTTGTCATATTTTTCACGCGATGTCTTAATGTCCATCGCGACATAATCAACAAGCTTTTTTGCAAGAAGCTCAACAAGCATAGGCGTGTTCGTGCCGTTTGTGTCAAGCTTCACAGCATAGCCTAATGCCTTTATTGCCATTATATATTCAGGCAGGCCTTCATTAAGCGTAGGCTCTCCTCCAGATATGACAACGCCGTCAGGCTTTGTCCACATATGCCTTCTCTGGTTAAGGTAGTCAAGAAACTGCTCCGGCTCAAGCTCCTGCTTTGCGCTGCCGTTGACAAGCTCAGGGCTGTGGCAAAAGCCGCACCTGTAGTTGCAGCCTGCCAAGAAAATTTCGCAGGCTATTTTTCCAGGCCAGTCAATCATTGTCTCGGGCAAAAAACCTGCTATTTTCATTTTTTAATGTAATCAAGCACAGGCCGTGCAAAATCCTTGTCTGTTATGACCTGGTCTGCAGGATTGCTGCTGTCATAATCTGTCTCTTTTCTTGCAAGCTCGTGCTGGTTTCTTACAACCAATGTCGGTATTCTTGAAGGGCAGACATCTGCCATCATTGAGGCAGCCATGCCTTCAGGTGTTGACATGTCAAAATATCTGAATCCAACTTTTCCTTCAAGGTCGTGCTTTCCAAGGAATTTCTCTACTCTTCCCATTGTTGACTTGCATTTAGCGCACCCTTCTTTGCCGTAAAGCTCAATTGTAACTTCAGGCCCGCCATAGCTTTTCTGCTCAAGCAAAGGAATTGCATGCGACTCTGCATCTGTATGGTAAAAGTCCCGTCCTTTCTGCCTGTCTTTCAGCTCTCCTAATTTTGACTTGTTCCAGTTTGGTAATTTTGAATAATAGCCGACAATCCTTGTCATTCCCTCTACTTCTGTTCCTTCGCATTTAGGGCACGCATCTTTTATTCCCAATGAAACATCGCCGCATGTCTTGCAGTGCGTGAACTCAGGAGATATTGTGACCTGCGCAGCCTGTGTGTTGTTGTAAATCTTCTCCATGAAATTCATTATGCTTTCTTTTGGAGGAAGTTTCTCGCCAACAAAGCCATGGATAATTGCTCCTGAATCAATAGCTGAATGCTGCTTTGCCTGCATCCTTACCCTGTCAAGAAGGCTCAAAGGGGCATCTGCCCTCAGATGTATTGAGTTTGTATAATATGTCTCGTCATTCTCAATGCTTCCCTTGATGACTTGGCTGGCTTCAGCCTGATATTGTGCAAGGTCCATTCTTGCGAATCTTCTTGTTGTGCTTTCTCCTGGTGTCTCTTCAAGCGAGAATTTCAAGCCGTGTTTTTCAGTGTAATCCCTTAGCTTGACATTCATGTATGCTATCGGCTGCAGTGCAAATTTTTTGTATTCGTCCTGGTCAAGCTCATGCAGCTCTTTTCCTGTCTGGTGCTGGACCATCTCATTCAATCCCAAAATGCCGACAATGTATGTTGCTTTGTCAAGGTCAATATACGGCAGTCCGTCAGGGCTTATCATTCCGGTCTGCCATTGAGGGCAGCCAGGGCCTCTTAACTTTGAAATAAATTCTTTTTTCTGCAGATGTGCTTTGACAATAAGCTCAAGAGCGTCGTCGATTTCCTTGTATATGCCGTCCCAGTTGTTCTTTCCGACCCTGTATGACATCCTTGGAAGGTTCATTGTGACGTTCTGGAATCCGCAGAACCTCATGCTCTCTGGATGCTTGATCATCTCATTGTCTGATACTGTTGTCCTTAGCCTGCAGCAGGCGCTCATTGTTGCAGCATCCCTGTCAAACACAAAATATGTTGAGCCGTTCTTTGCAGCAACCTCGCATGCCTTTTCAAAAACTTTTCTCTGGCCAGAATCTGTCAATGCCTGCTTGTCAACATGGAAATCGCATTTAGGGAATGCAAAAGGCATTCCGTCCCTGTCTCCTTTTTCCCATATCTCAAGCATTGCCATTGCAAACTCCTGTGCAACATCTTCGTAATCTCCGTATGTGACAACCTTTTCTCCTTCCTGAAGATTAACCTGCTCCTGCACAATCTCTCTTCCTGTTGGAGTTGTTCTCCATTTTTCTGTGAACACCACCCTGTCTTCAAGCTTAAGGTCTTTCAGCCTTTCATCTTTCTTGACTTCTGTAAGCTTGTGTACTTTTCCGTCCTTGTCCCTTAGCATATATTTGCCGCCAGGGCCTATTGCCGGAACATCTTTGAGGTATCCAGGAACTCCTGCATGTACATTAAAGTCAAGGAAAACAGTCTGGCCCCCTCTTGAGAATGCATTCTGCGCCCCTGAATAAATCAAGAACTGCGCATTCTGCTTTAGTATCTCTTTTCTTTTTTCAGGATCTGTCACATCTTTCATATCATGTGCAAGTATTGGCGCTGGAAGTACATTGATATAGCCAATTCCTAATGCGCCTGCATAATATGCCTGCATTGATGCTATGAATGTCTGCAAATGACCAAACAAAGACAATGCATGTTTTCCAGGCGATGACTTTGACTGCAGGTTCTCAAGGTTCAAGCCGAACTTTTTCAAATATTCAATTGAATGGCTTGAGCAGTATACTCTCGTAGGCATGCCAAGGTCATGCAGGTGTATTCTTCCCTCAAGGTGCGCTTTTGAAACATCAGAAGAGAATATTTTTTTCAGTGCATATTTCTTGAAAGTATCTTCAGCAATTGCCATGTTGTTTGCTTCAGGGTTGTTCGCCCCAATGTTTGAGTTCTCAACGCTTTTTGCAAACAAGTATGCTTCAAGGTCATGAACACTCATGCCAAGAATTTCCTGGCCTTTCAGCACTTCTGTGTAGCCTCTTGCAAGAAGCTCTGCATTGACAACCTCTTTAATCATATGTGTTGTGATTTTCTTGTAATTGCCAAGGAATATTGTATTCTCAACAGACTTTGCAATGCTTTTTGCCTCTTTTGCAGTAAGCTCAGTCTCATGAAGAAGAGCAACTACAATCCTGTCCCTGTCCCAGCCTGCTGTGTTTTCTTTTGAAAGAGTATCAACTAATAATAATGCAGCGTCTGTTGTATCTCCTTTTGCCTGGTCTCCGCTGACCCTCAGCTGTGCTTTTTTCTCCCTGACCTTTTCCCTTCTTTTCCTGTAAAGCGCATAGCAGTGTGCTGTTGTGTCAAACTCATTTTCCCTCAGCACTAGTTCAATAGCGTCCTGCACATCCTCAACACCCGGAAAATTCTTTCCGCTGTGCTTGTAAGCATCGCTGCCATTCCTGTGCGCTGCAAGATGATTCCTCACTTTTCTTGCAACTATTTTGGAAAGGTCCTGGTCATGGCCTCCTATGTATTTTGCAGCCTCAAAAATAGCATCAGCAACTGCCTCCTCATCAAAATCATCCGGCTTGCCGTCCCTTTTCAGCACGCTCTTTGGCGCCTTTGCAACCAGATCCTCAAGTTCAAGTTTTTCTTTTGTCAATACCACATCCCTCACCTCATCATTTCTTCATTAATTTTTCAAGCTCTGTCTTAAATTCCTCGACATCTGCAAAATCCCTGTACACAGATGCGAACCTTATGTATGCAACCTTGTCCAATTTTCTTAGATATTTCATGACAAGCTCGCCTATGACCTTGCTGTCAACTTCTGTTGTTTCCAATGCCTTAATCTTTGACTCAATCTCATCAGCAATCTGCTCTATCCTTTCATTGCTGACATTCCTTTTCTCGCAAGCCTTTTTCAGGCCTGAGATTACCTTGTTCCTGTCAAACTCCTCTTTTCTTCCGTCTTTTTTCAGTATAACCAAATCGATTAGCTCAACCCTTTCATATGTTGTGAACCTTTTGCTGCAGGCAAGGCATTCCCTTCTTCTTCTTGTAATGTCTTCCTCTCCTGTCTCTCTTTTGTCGACGACTTTGCTATCTACTGATGTGCAATATGGACATTTCATGTGTTTTTCCCCAATTGAATTGAAATACAAGATGTTGCGGTAGAATCCACCTATCACCACAATATCTTGTGTTTTGGAAAGAATTGGTCCTTTATATACTTTTATGTTTTGGAAAATAACAATTAGAAATTATTGAAAATAAAATATTTTATATATGCGCAGGGTTTAACATTTAGATATGAAGAAAAAAATAAACAAGTTTGTTTATTGGTTCCCAAGGATTATGTCTATATTATTCATTGTCTTTCTTGCATTGATGTCTTTGGATATTTTTGACATGGGCCTTGGATTCTGGGGCACAGTTCTGGGATTGTTTATGCACAATATCCCTGTTTTTATTTTGACAGCAGTATTGATTGTTTCATGGAAATATGAGATTGTTGGCGGCATTGCATTTATTCTTGCAGGATTGCTGTATACGGGCCTAGTTTTGACAACTGCATTTAGGAATGGCTTTGAATGGTTTTACCTTGCTTGGATTGCACAGATATCTGGTGTTGCTTTCCTTGTAGGGATAATGTTTCTTGTGTGCTGGTTCAAAAAGAAATAATTAATTTTAAATAAGATTAGTTCTTTTAAAACAAAATGATACCTTGGATAATGATTGCAGTGTTGGTTATTATTGTTTTGCTTGCAGTAATCGCAGTATTTGCAATGAAAGGAAAAAAGCATACAACTGACTATTATGCGTTCTTTATTATAGGATTGATCTGGTTTCCAATGGGCATTATAACAGACAATTTCTTTTTCACAATAACGGGCTTTGTATTTTTTGCAATAGGCATAGCCAACAAAGACAAATGGAAAAAAAGGAAAAAGCTGAGCCAGATGACAAAAGCAGAGAGAAAATGGGTCATAGCTGCAATCATAATACTGGGCCTGGCTCTTGTTCTTGGGCTTGTGCTGTTTCTTCTTCCCGCAATAGGCCTTGCTGGTTAAATAGCAAAACCTTTAAATACAACTTCCAGATTTTCCCATCTATTCCCTATTTGGGACGGAGGGGTAAAAACAAATGGAACAAGCAAGACCATTAGACGCTTTAAACAGGGCGAGAGACAAAAGAGTAGTGGTTGACCTGAAAAACAAGGTTCAGCTGATAGGAATTCTAAAGGCATTCGACATACACATAAACTGTGTACTTGAGGATGTTGAGGAAAGGGTAGAAGGAGAAGCTACAAGAAAACTGGGTACAGTCTTTGTAAGAGGAGACACAATAGTAACCTTAAGCACAGAGTAATTCTAAAATGTCAAAAGGAACTGCATCAAAGGGAAAAAGGTCAAAAGGAAAGACGCACATATACTGCAGAAGGTGCGGTGACAAGACATACCATAAGACCAGGAAGATTTGCAGCAGCTGCGGCTACGGCAGGTCAACAAGGCTAAGGTCTTACAACTGGGCAAAGAAGAAGTAGCTCTGGATTACAATTAACTTTATAAACAATTTACTTTTTCTACGCAGTATCCCGTAAGTTACAATGTGGGGATGCCGGAGTGGCCAAACGGGATAGGCTTAGGCTATAACGCAGGTGTGATGAGTCGTCATGACTGTGATTATAAGACACCTATTGGCTTAGTGCCTACGAGGGTTCGAATCCTTCTCCCCACACTATTTTTTTAGAACTTTTATTTTTAGAAGTCTTAAGTTGGCTTTTCTGGATTTGTTGGCTTCTTCTGTCTGCCTGTAGCCTTTATAGCCGTCTGTCTTGGCTTCTACAAACCCTGAAAAATATTCTACAGAATAATCAGGCAACTGGTGCCTTAGATTTTGAACATGGCCTGAGCCTAAAACAACAACTTCAGGATTATGTTTCAAAATAAGCGCTTTCATAAACTCTTCTCTTATTTGGCTTGACATGTCAAGAAAGCCTATAACATCATCAAGGGTTTTATGGGCTGCCAAAATTTCAAGAGTTTTTTCATATCTCTCAACCATCATCTCATTTAGCTTGATTATTTCAGGTGCAGTCCATCCGCGTTCTGTCCTTTCCAGCCTGAATTTTGCCTGCTTAAGCTCAAATTCAATATCTTCAATAGATTTCTCGCCTTCCCTAACAGCAGTAGCCTGGAGTGCTGCAAGATAAGTGCTTGCATAATCAGGGTTCTCTAAAGCAAGAACTGCTATTGAACATTGTTTTAATTGCCTTGCAATATGGTCAAAATAGCATTCAGTCGGCATGTGTTCATAATTTGTCCTGAGCTCAAGCCCGACCATTTTTGGGCTTATCTGCCTAATCCTATCTAGAACTTTTTCAGCTTCAGAACGGCTGTTGTGCGATACGCCAAGCAAATGCTTCATCTATTCTGCACCCGCATCTGTTTTTGCTCAGCTGCTTCGTAAGTGTTCTGCATTAGAACCTGCTTCACAACAGGGTCAATTTCATAAGCATACTTTCCTCTATCGCTGTTAAGCCATTGCTTAAACTCTGCAACCTGCTGTTCAAGCCTTGCGATATCATCGTCCATTTTTTTGCCTCGCTTGTTGAATGTGAAAAAAATAAAAAATCAGTAATATGATTCCCAAACCTGTGGGACTCTATTTCTTACAGTCTCTTCTGCTCTTTGCCTTTCTATTGCAATTGCTTTATCAAGGTCTGCTTCTGGTATGCATTTCGCAAGCTCGCGCTTTATCTTTTCAACATCTCTTGAAGTCATGTACTGCATAGCTGCCTGAAATGCAATGAATGGCCAAGCAATTGGGATCATAAGGCCCGGCATAGAATCTTTCAAATCCCTGCTGCCGCTTGCTTCATGGTAAGCTGCTTTTCTTAAACTGTAAACAGGGTTGTCTCCCATAGAATCGCCTATTGGCTTAAATCCGCCTTCATCATCAAACATCTCTTTTTTTAATTTTTCGTTCATCTTAAATTCCACCTCGTTTATGGAGTTTTTCTATAGTGATTTAGTAAGCAAAGCAACTATTTAAATC